>CALAMX010000111.1 GCA_937925755.1 uncultured Burkholderiales bacterium | reverse complement strand
GATCACCAACGGTGTGGTGACCTTGGCCGACCTGCTACTGATGTTCCTCTACCTGGAGATCCTCGCCATGGTGGGGGTCTATTACCGCTCCGGCAAGCTGCCGGTGCGCATCCCGATCTATATCGCCATCGTCGCACTCGCTCGCTACATCGTTTTGGACATCAAGAACATGGAGCACATCGAGCTGATCGCGGTCTCCGCCGCCATCCTGCTGCTGGCCTTGGCGGTGCTGGCCGTGCGCTACGGCCACGTACGTTTCCCCTACGGAGAAAACGAATAGTCAGGGGGTTCGACGCTCAGGCCGGCATGTCCGGCATCATCGCCATCTTGAGCTGGGCGATCTCGTCCTTGATCGCCAGCTTGCGCTTCTTGAGCCTTTTGAGGCTCAGCTCATCCGGGTAACCCGTGTTGATGAGGTGCTCGATGGCGCGATCCATGTCGCGGTGCTCGGTCTCCAGGGCCAGGATGCGGGCGTTGATGTGGGCGCGTTCTTCAGGGCTGAGTTCGGTCACATTGGGCTCCGGGCAAGAAATCTCAATCTAACTCCTAGGCAAGGCCTTGCGTCAATGGGTGTGGCAGGCGGACAGCGCGATGATTGCTGCGGCGGTGCTCAGGCCAGGGCCGCGACCAGCCGCTCGAGAGCCTCGCGCAGCTTGGCCCGCGGCAGGGCGAAATTGAGCCGCATGAAGCCGCTGCCTTCGGGGCCGAACTGGGTGCCGGGGGATAGGCCGAGACCGGCGTCGATGAGCCGGCGCTTGAGTTCCGCATCGGATAGACCTAGGCCGCGGCAGTCGAGCCAGAGCAGGTGGGTGGCCTGCGGGCGGGCGCAGACGACCCGTGGCGCCAGGGGGGCCAGGGTGGCGAGGGCGAGGTCAAGATTGTCGGCGAGATAGGCCATGAGCGCCGCGAGCCAGTCCTCGCCCTCGCCATAGGCCGCCAGCAGTGCTGTGAGGCCGAACAGGTTGGGCCCCTCGAAATAATGGGCCTGTAAGGCCGCCTGCAAACGAGTGCGCTGGGCCGGGGCGGGGACGATGACATAGGCGGTGTTCAGCCCGGCGATGTTGAAGGTCTTGCCCGGTGAGTTGAGCGTGACGGTGCGGGCGGCGAGTTCCGCGGAAGAATTGGCGAAAGGCAGATGCCGATGCCCCGGATAGGTGAGATCGGCGTGGATCTCGTCGCTGAGGATCAGCAAGTCGTGGCGCAGGCACAACTGAGCGAGCCGTTCGAGTTCGTCGTGTCGCCAGACCCGGCCATGGGGGTTGTGCGGACTGCACAGGATGAGTAGCCGAGTCTCAGGCGTGAGGGACTCGGACCAGGCGTCCAAATCGAATTCCGCCGGGCCGGTCTGGCCTTGTCGCAGGGGTAGCCGGATCACTCGCCGGCCGAGGCGTTCGGGACACTCGGTGAGCGGATTGTAGACCGGCGTGGGCACCGCCACCGCCTCGCCCGGCCGGCTCAAGGCCTCGATCGCCACCGCCAGCAGCGGCAGCAGGCCGGGGCCCAGCAGCACCCATTCGGGTTCTACTGCCCAGCCGTGCCGCCGCGCCTGCCAGGCGGCGACGAGCTCGGCGGCCGCGGGTGGGGTTACGGTGTAGCCATAGATCGGATGCGCCGCGCGTTCAGCTAGCGCCAAGCGCACGCACTCCGGCGCGGCAAAGTCCATGTCCGCCACCCACAGCGGCAGCACATCTGCCCGCCCGAACTTGGCCTGTCGTCGGTCGTACTTGACGCTGTGGGTGTGGCTACGGTCGATCGGGGTGTCGAAGTCGTATGTCAACGCCGCCCCCACACCGTCATCTCCGCCAGGGTGTGCTGGAACTTGCGCGCGGTCTCGCGCAGGACGAAGGGGACGTCGCGCCGGTCGATGAGCTGGAAGTGCGCATCGAGCAGATCATGCAGTCCCTCCAGGGTGGTGACCGGCCTGCTGTCACGCATGAAACCGCCCAGCCAGTCCTCCTTGGGCGTGAATTCCGGAAGCCAGGTGTAGGGCGAGGTCAGGATCAGCAGGCCACCGGGGTTCAGCCGCTCGTGCACGCTGGTGAGGAAGGCACGTGGGCGGCTCAGTCGGTCGATCAGGTTGCCGGCGAAGATGAGGTCGTAGCCGGTGAACTGCGGCTTCAGGTTGGTCGCATCCCCTTGCCAGAAGGCGACCCGTACGGCGACCTCGGCCAGCCCCAGGGCCAGGGGGTCGATCTCGCGCGGCTCGGTCAGTTCCCCCTCGGTGGGGATGGCATACTGCACGCGCTGGCCCTCCTTGAGGGCCAAGGCGATGCGAATGAAACGGGCGGTGTAGTCGATGCCCTCGACCATCTCGAAGCCACGCGCCAGCTCGAAGGCGGCACGCCCGGTGGCGCAGCCCAGGTCGAGGGCGCGCCGGCGCGGCCGCCCCACCATGTACTCCAGGCACAACGCAGCGCAGGTCCGGGGGAAGTTGGCCACGCCGAAGTATTCGGGCCCGTAGTGAAACTCGCAATATTGGGCGAGCTGCCGGTCGGTCTCATAGAGATTTTGCGTGGATTGTTCGATGCGCGCCGCGTAGGGGCTGTCGCCCGCTTCGACATAACGAAAGCCGGCGTGCTGGAAGAAGTGGCGGCGGAAGGCATAGCGCGAGTGGCGGCTGGCCTCGTTGCCGGTGGAGATGAAGCTGCCGCCTTTGATCAGGTTGTGCTTGTCGTCGAAGGTGGGGGTGGAGAAGTCGTCATACCAGGGGTGGACCTCGAAGCCGTCGAAGGCGGCTATGGGCGTCTCCGTCCACTGCCAGACGTTGCCCACCACGTCGCAGAAGCCTTCACGGAAGCTAAAACGGTCCACCGGGCAGGCGCTTGCCCAGTGCTCCAGGTTGATGTTGCCCGGCGCCGACCCGGCCGGACCCCAGTCGGGTTCGTCCGCAATGCCCGAGTGGTCGAGCAGCCGCACCCACTCGTCCTCGGTCGGCAGCCGCAGCCGCCGCCCGGTCTGGGCCGCCTTCCAGTTGCAGAAGGCCTTGGCCTCCAGCCAGTTGACGTCTACTGGCCAGTCCCAGGGCATGTCGATCTCGGCGAGCAGGGCCCGGTAGCGCCAGCGGCCATCTATGCGGCGCCAGAACAGCGGGTATCGCGGTTTGCGGTACTCGAGCCAGCGACGCCCCTCTGGGGTCCACCACTTGGGTTCCTGATAACCGCCGGCCTCGACGAAGGCGAGGAATTCGGCGTTGCTGACCAGGAAGCGGCTCGCCCGAAAGGGGTCGATCTCGTCTGCGTGCCGGCCGTACTCGTTGTCCCAGCCGTACAGGTTGTGGTCGCGCGCCTTGCCCAGAACGACCTGCCCGCCCGGCACGGGCAGCAGTTCATTGGCCGGCGCCTTACCGGGATCGGCCTGGCCCTCGGGGCAGCGCGCCCAGAAGGCCTGCACCGGGTCGTCGGCCGGTTTGAGGTATTTGAGTTCGGTCTGGCGGATCAGTACCGAGGAGGTCTCGAGGTGGATGCGCTCGTGTTCGATACCCATCAGGATGGCCCAGGCGGGGCTCATCCAGCCGACCGGCAGCTCGATGGGCATGGTCCGGATCACCTCGCGCACCACCGCCTTCATGCGTGCGCGGTAATCACGCACGGCCGCCACTTCGGGCCAGTGGTAGTTGTCGGGGTTCAGGTCGTCCCAGCTCATCTCGTCCACGCCGATGGCGAACATGGACTCGAACTCGGGGTTGAGGCGGAAGTCGATCAGGCCGGCGGCGTTGAGCTTGTTGATGTAGAAGGTGGCGGTGTGGCCGTAGTAGAAGATGTGCGGGTGGCGCAAAGGCTCCGGCTGCACATAGAAGGCGGCGTCGTCTCGCAGGCTGTCGAACAGCCGTTCGAAGATCGCCGTGGTCTTGTCGAAATAGGCGAGCAGGCGTGCCCGCCAGGCCTCGGGCGGGCCCTGGTCGAGCCGCAGATTGCGGGTATGAAGGTCGCGCAGCGTATTCATGGCAAAAAAGATCGAGCACTATAACGCTACCGCTAGCATAGTTCGATGCTGGCCTGATTGCCGGGTTTTGGACCAAGTCGTGTGCATGAGCTGATCGGCTGGTGCGGCGGTTGGTGTCTCGCAGAGGATTGACAAGACGGTTGCCTACGGCAAGAATCCGACTATATTGGTCAACAATTGGAGTCAACCGTGAGTATATTGGACACCATCCGCGAGCAGGTCACCTCCCATCCCATCGTTCTCTACATGAAGGGCACGCCCCAGTTCCCTCAATGCGGCTTTTCGGCCAATGCCGTGGCCATCCTGCGCGCCTGTGGCGTGGAGGACTTCTTCAGCGTCAACGTGTTGGAGGACAACGCCATCCGCGAGGGGGTGAAGCAATACGCCAACTGGCCGACCATCCCGCAGCTCTACATCAACGGCCAGTTCATCGGTGGCGCCGACATCATGCGCGAGATGTATCAGAGCGGCGAGTTGCAGAAGCTGCTCCAAGCCGCACAGACCCACTGACCCGTGAGGCGGGCGGCCCGGCGGTCCGGCCGCCCTGTCAACGAAACTTCACACAGACCGCCTCAAGTTCCCTTCCCGCCTGCCGATAACCCCCGTGACGCCAACTGAGTCACGGGGGACGCTTGAAAAACCGATACACCGCCATCCTGCTCCTCGTGCTGCTGGGCGCTGCCCTGGCGGCCTGGTATGCACCGCCCCTCTGGCGGGTCGTCGGCGTGCTGGGCTTAGGGCTGTATGGCCTCTGGCTCTGGCGCCGGGCGCTGCGTCTATCCGAGGCTGCCAGCCCGGGGGGGGCGACCGCCGAGTCCACAGCCTGGCCGTCGTTGCGCGAGGGTCTGCGCGAGTGTGTGCAGCAGGGCACCGCCCTGTGTCAGACCAGCGAGGCTGAGCTGGAGCGGGTCAAGACCCTGCTCAGGGAGGCCGTGGAGCGGCTGATCACGAGCTTCAACACCGTCAACGAACAGGTCCGCACCCAGCACGACCTGGCCCTCTACATCGTCCAGGGAGCGCAGAGCGGCTCAGACCGAGACAACGCGGTCAGCTTTGCCGAGTTCGTGCTCGACACCTCCCGCACCCTGGAGGTCTTCGTCAACAGCACGGTGGAGACCAGCAAGATCGCCATGGAGCTGGTCGAGACCATGGACAACATCCATCAGGAATCGGGGACGATGCTGCGCATCCTCGACGAGATCGAGGCCATCGCCAAACAGACCAATCTACTCGCACTCAATGCCGCGATCGAGGCGGCGCGCGCCGGTGAGGCGGGACGTGGCTTTGCCGTGGTGGCGGACGAGGTGCGGACCCTATCACAGCGCGTCGATCTCTTCAGCCATCAGATCCGCGACCGCATGGATGCGGTGCAGGGCTCGCTAAGCAAAGCGCATGACGCCATCCATGCCGTGGCCTCGATGGACATGAGCCATGCCCTGCAATCCAAGCAACGCGTGCAGGAGACCATGGCTCGCATCGAACGGCTCAATCACGCCCTGGCCAAGGCGGCGGAGGAGATCAAGCAGCATGCCGACGTGATCGAGCTCCAGGTACGGGAGGCCGTCACCGCCCTGCAATTCCAGGACATGACCACCCAGTTGATCGACCAGGCCTGTGGCCGCAGTAAGGCCCTGCAGGAGATGCTCGACAGCTTCGACCGCGAGCTGGCGGCCGGCGAAGACATGCCGGGGGCCTTGCTGCGCGCGAGCGAGGCTGCCCGGTCGGCGCTGGCGCGCCGCGCGCACCAGCGTAGCGCCGTGGCACAGACCAGCCTCACCAGTGGCGACATCGAATTGTTTTGACGTGAGAGGACCGTAAGATGGGCAAGCTCGTATTGACCGTGGATGACTCCGCCTCCATCCGTCAGATGGTGGCCTTCACCCTAAAGAGCGCCGGCTACGAGGTGATAGAGGCGATCGACGGCGAAGATGGCCTGAGCAAGGCCAAAAGCCGCAGCGCGGACCTGGTCCTGACCGACCAGAACATGCCGCGCATGGATGGGCTAACCCTGATCAAGACTCTGCGGGGCTTGCCCCAATACCGTGCCATCCCGATCCTGATGCTAACGACCGAGTCCTCCGACGCCATGAAGTCGGCCGGTCGGGCGGCCGGCGCTACCGGCTGGCTGGTCAAGCCTTTCGACCCGCAAAAGCTGCTGGAGGTCGTCAAGAAGGTCATCGGCTGAAATGCGTGGTCTAGCAGGGGCGTGTTTCAGTGTCTGCAACGCGGTAAAACCGCTCCGGCCTCGTCTCGTCGCTGCCATACGCCAAGCCCGCGGATAACCCCATGAGCATCGATCTGAGCCAGTTCACCCAGGTCTTCTTCGAGGAGGCGGCCGAACACCTGGCCAACATGGAGGCCCTCCTGCTCGCCCTGGATGTCGAGGCGCCCGACAGCGAGGACCTCAACGCCATCTTCCGCGCCGCACACTCGATCAAGGGGGGCAGCGGGACCTTCGGCTTTGGCGACATCGCCGAGGTGACCCACATCCTGGAAACCTTGCTCGATCGTGTGCGCAAGGGCGAACTGAGCCTGACACCGGCAATGGTGGACGCCTTCCTGGCGACGGGGGACGTGCTCAAGGCGCTGCTCGCGCAACACCAGGGTGGCGAGCCGGCGGACGAGGCTGCCGTGCAGGCCATCTGTGCGCGGCTGCAGGCGCTGTCGGCCGACCCGGCTACCCAGTCAGCCGGTGTGCAGCGTTATTGGTTGGAATGTGTGCTCTCACCTGCCATCGCCGAGGATTCAACCGCGGTCGACAACCTCCTCGCCGGCCTGGCGGAGCTGGGCACCTGCGAGATCGTCGAGCGCCCGGCCCCCGGCGCACCCCGACTCGCCCTGTGGATCGAGACTGCGGCTGACGCGGCACAATTGCGGGAAGTGCTGTGCTTCTATGCCTTCCCAGAAGACATCCGCATCGACGCGGCGGGCGACCCTTCTGCTGCGCCTTCAGGGGTGACCGCGCAACACGAGCCCTACGGGTTGTTCACCAATGCGCCTACTGAAGCGGCGGCCACCGCCGACCCGGGTTATAGCTTCTTCGAAATGGCCCCGGGCCTACCCCTGGCCGAGACGACGCAAGCGGACGCGGGTTATGGTTTCTTCGATGCTGTACCGGGCAGCCCTGTTCAGGCCGCGAAGACGCCAGCGGTGACCGAGGGGGAGGGCTATGGCTTCTTCAACGCCGCGCCCGGCGCGCCAGCACCAGCCTCTGCTGAATCCACCCTGGCGGCATCGTCGGTGCATGGCCGGCGCGCGAGCGATGACCCGCTTGTCGAAATCAGCCGTGCCGGTCGCCGCCAGACCGACAAGGTGGCCGTGAACAGCGCGGCCGAGTCCTCCAGCATCCGCGTGTCGGTAGAGAAGGTGGATCAGCTCATCAACCTGGTGGGCGAATTGGTCATCACTCAGGCCATGCTGGCGCAGTCGGCCAGCGACCTGGACCCGGTCCAGGCCGAACGGCTGCTCGCCGGTATCGACCTGCTCGCGCGCAACACCCGCGACTTGCAAGAAGCGGTGATGTCGATCCGCATGCTGCCGATGAGCATGGTGTTCTCGCGTTTCCCGCGCCTGGTGCGCGACCTCGCCGGCAAGCTGGGCAAGCAGGTCGAGCTCCGGACCATCGGCGAAGCCACCGAGCTGGACAAGAGCTTGATCGAAAAGATCACCGACCCGCTTACGCACCTGGTGCGCAACAGCCTGGACCACGGCATCGAGACACCCGAGCGGCGCGTCGCCGCCGGCAAGAACCCCAAGGGCACCCTCACGCTCAAGGCCGCGCACCAGGGCGGCAACATCGTCATCGAGGTGATCGACGACGGGGCCGGCCTCAACCGCGAAAAGATCCTGGCCAAGGCGCGCGAGCGCGGGTTGCTGGTGCATGACGGCATGAGCGACCAGGAGGTCTGGCAGTTGATCTTTGCGCCGGGCTTCTCCACCGCCGACCAGGTCACCGACGTATCTGGCCGCGGCGTGGGCATGGACGTGGTGAAGAAAAACATCGAAGGCCTGGGCGGGCGGGTGGAGATCGAATCCTCACCCGGTTACGGCACCCGCACCATCATCAGCCTGCCGCTCACCCTGGCAATCCTGGATGGCATGTCGGTGCGCGTTGGGAGCGAGACCTACATCGTGCCGTTGACCCTGGTGGTCGAGTCGCTGCAACCGCGCCCGGAGGACATCCGCACCATTGCGGGTGATGGGCGGGTGGTCAACATCCGCGGCGAATACCTGCCGCTGGTGTCGCTCGCCGAGGTCTTCAACCTGCATGGGGCTGTGACGGATCCCGCTCGCGGCATCCTCATGGTGGTGGAGGCCGAGGACGGACGCGCCGCGCTGTTCGTCGACGAACTCCTGGGCCAACACCAGGTGGTGATCAAGAGCCTGGAGAGCAACTACCGCAAGGTGGCTGGGGTGTCCGGCGCAACCATCCTGGGTGACGGCCGTGTGGCCCTGATCCTGGATATCGCCGCGGTCACCCGCATGGGTCTTGCCATCAATCGCAGGCAATACGGCCGGCTGGCCGCGTAAGGAGTGGGTAGCAATGGAACACGCTGTGCAGGCCCTGGCCCCGGTCGCCTCCGGGGAATACCTGACCTTCACCCTGGGACGCGAGGAATATGGCATCGACATCCTCAAGGTGCAGGAGATCCGCGGCTACGAGCCGCCCACCACAATCGCCAATACACCGCCCTTCCTCAAGGGGGTGATCAACCTGCGTGGCGTGATCGTGCCCATCGTCGACATGCGCATCAAGTTCAACCTGGGCGAGCCCACATACGACCAGTTCACCGTGGTGATCATCCTCAACATCGGCCGCAGGGTGGTGGGCATGGTGGTCGACGGCGTCTCCGACGTGATCCAGCTTGGCGCGGAAACCCTGCGCCCCGCACCCGAGTTCGCCTCCACCCTGGATACCCGCTACATCCTCGGTCTGGGCACCGTGGGCGAACGCATGATCATCGTGGTGGACATCGAGCGGCTGATGAGCAGCCGGGAAATGGCCTTGATCGAAACGGCAACCGAATGAGGAGCAAACCATGCGCGTGAACATGCCGGTCACCAACGTCGAGCGCGTCATGCGGGACGGGGAGTACATCGTCTCCCGCACCGACACGCGCGGCATCATCACCTATGTCAACCCCTATTTCGTCGAAATCAGCGGCTTCACCGAGGCCGAGCTCATTGGCGCGCCGCACAACATCATCCGCCACCCGGACATGCCGGCCGAGGCCTTCAAGGACCTCTGGGAGACCCTGCAGGCGGGCAAGCCCTGGACCGGTTATGTCAAGAACCGCTGCAAGAACGGCGACCACTACTGGGTGCTGGCCAATGCCACGCCGATCTGGGAGAACGGGCAGATCACGGGCTACCTGTCGGTGCGCAGCAAACCTGGGCGCGCGGAAGTCGAGGCGGTCAGCCAGGCCTATGCCAAATTCAAGAGCGGCCAAGCAAAGGGCCTGACCATCCGCGAAGGCAAGATCGTCAGAACCGGTCCTGTCGCCAATCTTACGCATCGCATCAGGAACCTGAGCATCCGCGCCCGCATCTGGACTCTGGTGGGGATGTTCGCCGTCCTCCTTTTGGCCGTCGGTCTGATGAGTCTGGATGGCTTGTCGACCAGTCGGGATAGTCTCAGGACCGTCTATACCGAGAGGGTCACGCCGATCAAACAGCTCAAGAGCCTATCCGATGGTTACGCGGTGTCCATCATCGACGCGGTGAACAAGGCCAATGCCGGACTGATGAATGCAGAGGATGCCCTCAATGGGGTCCGGCAGGCGCGTGAGCAGAACCGCGAGCTGTGGCGGGATTATCGCTCCCGCCCACTTGCGGAGGACGAGTCGAGATTGGCCGGCGAGGCCGAGGCCCTCATCGTTCAGGCCGATGCGACGTTGAGCACCTTGGAGTCTCGTCTGGTCAGCCTCAAGGGCAATGCCAGCGGACAGCTTACGGCCCTCCAGGGTCCCCTGTACGCCAGCATCGACCCCATCACCGGCAAGCTCGCAGAGCTCATCGATCATCAACTGCGCGAGTCAGGCCGGGCCTATGCTGTGGCCGAGATGAGCTATGAAAACATCCGTAGTTTCTCGCTGGCAGCCATCGTCGCCGCTGTCTTGCTCGGCGGCGTCATGGCATGGCTGACCTCGATCGCCATCGTCCGACCCATGCGGCGGGTCGCCAGTCAGATGCGCGAGATCTCGCAAGGCAACTACAACGTGGCGGTGTTCACCGAGCGCGATGACGAGGTCGGCGCCATGACCGACGCCTTCCGTTCGCTCTACATCCGCCTGGGCTTCGACCTCGCCGAGTCGCGGCGCCAGGCGCGAGAGGCCACTCGAATCATGGTTGCCCTAGACAACTCTGCCGCGGCCATCACCATCTCCGGCGCCGATGGCAACCTCATCTATATGACGCCGGTCGCAAGACAACTCTTGAATTCCATTGGTGGGCCGGGCTTCGACGCGAGTAAACTGATCGGGCAGAAACTCTCCAACTTTTTCGACGAGCCGCAAGCCGCAGCCAAGCTCGATGCGGCCATCCACCAAGCAAACGATGTCGATTTCTTGTTCCGTGGACATCACCTGCGACTCGCCGCTCGGCCGATTTTGGCTGTCAATGGCGAAACGCTCGGCCGAGTCAGCACTTGGACGGACCGGACCGCCGAAGTGGCCGTGGAGACCGAGGTGGCGGAGCTGATCGAAGCCGCGGCGGCGGGCGATCTGAGCCGGCGGCTCAGCCTGGAGGGCAAGGAAGGCTTCTTCCATCAGCTCTCGCAAGGCATCAACCGGCTGCTGGACACCACCGAGCAGGGCATGCGCGATGTGGCGCGCGTGCTCAAGGCGCTCGCCGAGGGCGACCTCACCCAGCGTATCGACCACGACTATCAGGGCCTGTTCGGAGAGCTCAAGGGGGCCTGCAACACGACCAGCGAACGGCTGCGCGAGATCGTCAGCCATATCCGCGAGGCGACCGACACTATTAACACTGCCGCACGGGAGATCGCCTCGGGCAACGCAGACCTCTCCAGCCGCACCGAGGCCCAGGCCTCCAGCTTGGAGGAGACCGCCTCCAGCATGGATGAGCTGACCAGCACCGTCAAACAGAACGCCGAGAATGCCCGTCAGGCCAACCAGTTGGCGCAGGGGGCCTCCAGCGTCGCGGTCAAAGGCGGCGAGGTGGTGGGCGAGGTGGTGCAGACCATGGGGGCGATCGCCGAGGCGTCGAAGAAGATCGCCGACATCATCAGCGTCATCGACGGCATCGCCTTCCAGACCAACATCCTGGCCCTCAATGCCGCCGTCGAGGCAGCGCGTGCCGGCGAGCAGGGCCGCGGCTTCGCCGTGGTGGCCGGCGAGGTGCGCAACCTGGCGCAGCGCTCCGCCGCCGCTGCCAAGGAGATCAAGACCCTGATCTCGGACTCGGTGGACAAGGTCGACAACGGCTACAAGTTGGTGGAACAGGCCGGCCGCACGATGGACGAGATCGTGCAGTCGGTCAGGCGCGTGACCGACATCATGGCCGAGATCACCGCCGCCAGCGTGGAGCAGAGCCAGGGCATCGAGCAGGTCAACGTCGCCGTGGCGCAAATGGACGAGATGACGCAGCAGAACGCCGCCTTGGTGGAGGAGGCAGCGGCCGCCGCCGAGAGCCTGCAGGAGCAGGCCGATGGGCTCGCCCAGGCCGTGGCCGTGTTCAAGACCGGGGTGCAGGCGATCACGGGTACACGGCCGGGCAGCCCGCAACCGGTGCGTCAGGTGAAGACCACCGTGCGGACCACCGTGACCTCTGTCAAGGCACCCCTGCCGGCGCGTGCGGTGAACAAGACCCTGCCCAAGGTGAGCGCCACGGACGAGGACGAGTGGGAGGAGTTTTGACCGCGGCTCGGGTGGGGGGGTAAGGCCCCGGCCCGGGCTGACCGCGTTGAGGTGCAGTATGCGCGCGAAGCCCGCGACCGGGACTTCAGGACCCATCGGGCCGCGCTGCTGCCGGGCAATACACCCCATGCGAATCACAGGACTCGCGAACTTTCCTGCACCGGCCGCAACCGATGCGCGGTTAGATTCTGCGTGAGCGCCAATAGCATGAAGGTGACTCCCCCCATAACCCCTGTTTCTCGCCCCACAACGCAACCCCGGCCCAACCGGTCCGGCCGCGAATTCGAGTTCACCGCCGAGGACTTCGCCGAGGTGCGCCGGCTGATTTACACCCATGCCGGGATCAGCCTGTCGAAGTCCAAGGAGGACATGGTCTACAGCCGCCTGGCCCGGCGGCTGCGCGCGCTCAAGCTCACACGCTTCCAAGACTATCTGCGCCTGCTCAAGACTGGTGACGGCGCCGAGTGGGAGCCCTTCGTCAACGCGCTGACCACCAACCTCACTGCCTTCTTCCGCGAGGCGCACCATTTCGAAATCCTGAAGGACTTCCTCAGGACACGACGGCAGCGGCCGATCACCCTCTGGAGCGCCGCCGCCTCGACCGGCGAGGAGCCCTATTCCATCGCCATGACGGCGCTCGAGACGCTGCCGGATGCGGCCAATGTGGTCAGGATCCTGGCCTCCGACCTGGATACCCAGGTCCTGGAGCGGGCGCGCGAGGGTATCTATGCGCTCGACCGCGTCGCCAAATTGGGCGAGGCTCGTCTGCGGCGCTTTTTCCTGCGCGGAACGGGCAGCCGCGAGGGGCTGGTGCGGGTCAGGCCGGAGCTGCGGGCGATGGTCCATTTCTTCCAACTCAACCTGCTCGACGTGCAGTGGCCGATCAAGACGCCGTTGGACGCGATCTTTTGCCGCAATGTGATGATCTATTTCGACAAGCCGACCCAATACCGCATCCTGCAGCGCATGAAGCCCCTGCTCAAAGCCGATGGCTTGCTGTTTCTCGGCCACTCCGAGGCGATCTACCACGCCGCGGACCTCTTCCGCCTGCGCGGCCAGACCGTCTACGTGCATGCCGAGGCGAGTATGGCGAGGGCCTGCGCGTGAACGAACAGCGAATTGGCACGATGCTCCAATCGCCGGCGCAGACTGCCACGGCGGCGGGTGGCTGCGCACAGGGCTACGAGGAGGTCCTCGCCCCCAATGTCTATTTCGACCGCACCTTCAACGTCCAGGCCGCCAAGATCCTGCCGGGCGAGTACTACGCCACGGCGCGCGACATGCTGCTGGTGACCGTGTTGGGTTCCTGTGTGGCCGCCTGCATCCGCGACAGCAAGCGCGGCATCGGCGGCATGAACCACTTCATGCTGCCCGAGGGGGGCGACCCGCACGACCTCACCTCCGCCTCGGCACGTTATGGCACCTATGCCATGGAGGTGCTGATCAACCAGCTCGTCAAGCTGGGGGCCCACCGCGCCAACCTGGAGGCCAAGGTCTTCGGTGGCGGCGCGGTGCTGCGGGGGATGACGTCGGTCAATGTCGGCGAGGCCAACACTGAATTCGTGCTGGACTTCCTCGCACAGGAGCGCATCCGTGTGGTGGCGCAGGACCTGCGCGGCCCCTATCCGCGCAAGGTCTATTTCTTCCCCGTCACCGGCCGCGTCCTGGTCAGGCGCCTCAAGAGCCAGCACAACGACACTATCGTCGCGCGCGAGCGCGAATACAACCGACGCCTGAGCCGGACACCCATCGCCGGCGAGGTGGAGCTGTTCTGATGCGAACCGAGCCGACCACGCCTAGGTTCGCCGCCCGCTGATGCGCACGCCTTGACGCAGGAGGAAAAATGCACGCCCCGTACACCTCACCCCTCACCCCCCACGCGAAGATCCGGGTGCTGATCGTCGATGACTCGGCCCTCATGCGCAGCCTGCTGCGCGAGCTGTTGATGACGCAGCCGGACCTGGAGGTGGTGGGGGCAGCCCCCGATCCGCATGTGGCGCGCGAGCTCATCAAGCAGCTCGACCCGGACGTGCTCACCCTAGACGTCGAGATGCCCCGCATGAACGGGCTGGACTTCCTGGAAAAGCTCATGCGGCTGCGGCCCATGCCGGTGGTGATGGTCTCCACCCTCACCGAGCAGGGTTCCGAGGTCACCCTGCGTGCCCTGGAGCTGGGGGCGGTCGATTTCGTCACCAAGCCGAAGCTGGGCCTTGCGTCGCAGCTGCCGGAGATGATCGAAGAGATCGGCGAAAAGATCCGGGTGGCGGCGCGCGCCCGCATACGTCGTCGTACCCTGGGTGGAGCTACGCCAGTGCGTCCGACCCCCATTGCAGGGCATGTCTTTGGCACCACGGAGAGGGTGATCTGCGTCGGTGCCTCCACCGGTGGCACCGAGGCGCTCAAGGAGTTCTTGAGCCGCCTGCCGGCGAACGCGCCCGCGGTGCTCATTACCCAGCACATGCCGGAGCATTTCACCCGTCCCTTTGCCGAGCGCCTGAACGGCCTGTCGGCGATGACCGTGAAGGAAGCCGCGCACGACGAGCGCGTCCTGCCCGGGCACGCCTATGTGGCGCCGGGACACTCGCACCTGCGCGTCGTGAGAAGCGGCGCCTATTACTACATCGCCCTGTCGCAAGAGGCGCCGGTCAATCGCCACCGTCCCTCGGTGGACGTCCTGTTCATGAGCGCTGCCGAGGCCCTCGGGCCGAACGGACTGGGTGTCATCCTGACCGGCATGGGCAGGGATGGGGCGGCGGGGCTTCTAGCCATGCGCCAGGCAGGGGCATTCACCATCGCCCAGGACGAGGAGACTTGTGTCGTCTATGGCATGCCTCGCGCGGCCATAGAGGTGGGCGCGGTGCAAGAGGTGCTTCCGTTGCAGGATATCGCGCGCCGGGCGCTTACGCTGTTGGCAGAGAAAGGCTGACGGCTGCGGAGCTTGCGCCATGTTGATCGACTACGCCCAGCATACTGACCATTCACTCAACCCCATTAGGAGAATGATATGGAAATAGAGCAACACGTCATCTATGATCGCGCCCGCCTCACCCTGGCTGGTCGCTTCGACTTCAATGCCCACCGCGACTTCCGCCAGGCGAGCGAGAGCGTATTGCAGGCGCCGGCGGTGAAGGAGCTGGACATCGATTTCTCCCGGGTCGACTATCTCGACAGCTCTGCGCTCGGCATGCTCCTGCTGCTGCGAGAAAAGGCCGAGGGCCAGGGCAAACGCATCGTTCTGTCGGGTGTGCAAGGTACGGTCAAACAAGTCCTCGAGATTGCCAACTTCGGCAAGCTGTTCACTCTGCGTGACCGCTCTACATGACCTTGCCGGCGCTCAAGATCCTGGTGGCCGATGACACCGCGACGAATGTCGCGCTGGTACGTGCGGCCGCCGAACGGCTCGGCCATCTGGTGATCACCGCTGGCAATGGTCGTGAGGCGGTGGAGGTCTACCAGCGTGAGAAGCCCGACCTCATCTTCATGGACGTGATGATGCCGGAGATGAACGGGCTCGCCGCCGTGCGCGAGATCCGCAGCATGCCGGCGGAGCGATGGATACCGGTGGTGTTTCTCTCGGCCATGGACCAGATGGACGACATCCTCCGCGGCCTGGAAGGCGGTGGGGACGACTATCTGGTCAAACCGGTCGACCTGCGACTGCTGCGCGCCAAGATCAACGCCTACGCCAAGGCGATCGCGCTGCAGCGCGAGCTGTTCGACTATGCCGAAGAGCTCGCGCGCTGGCAGACACAGCAGCATAGCGAGAACGAACTGGCCCGCCACGTGATGGCGCATCTCACCGAGGCGGAGATGCGGACCGACCCGCTGGTGCAGGTCTACGGCCGGTCGGCTGATCATTTTAGTGGCGATCTCGTCTGTTTCGCCCGTACCCCAGCCGATGTGTTGCATATCCTGGTGGCCGATGCCAGCGGCCATGGACTGGCCGCAGCCCTCTCGGCGATGACCCTGCCGCCGGTCTTCTATGGGATGACGGCCAAAGGGTTTTCACTCGTCGCCATCGCCAGTGAACTCAACCGTAAATTGAAGCGCCTGCTGCCGACCGACCGTTTCGTCGCCGCCACCCTGGCCGCCATCGACGTGCGCCAGCAGACGATCGAAATCTGGAATGGCGGCAATCCGGATGCCCTCTACATCGGTCAGGATGGTATCGGCCTGCGCTGGCCCTCGCGCCATATGGCCCTGGGTGTGCTGCCGCCCAAGGCATTTTCCGACGCCACGGAGCATAGGCGGATCGAGGGAGGCGGCCACCTTCTACTGTGCACGGATGGCCTGATCGAGCTGGAATCCGCGGCTGGAGATCGCCTCTCGCCCGAACGCATCGAAAGATTACTGGCGAACTGTGCTGGGCCCGAGCGTTTTCAGTGTTTGCAGGATACCTTACACGCATTGCTCGGAGAACACGGGCGAGCGCATGACGACGTGTCCTTCGTTCTGGTGCATGTGCCGCGCGAGCGCCGGCGGCAAGCGCGTTTGACTCCAGTCGCCAGGGTCTTTCCCACGCCGGTGTCCGACTGGCGGCTGGAGCTGACCTTTGGCCCATCAGAGCTGCGCGAGCTTGACGTCGTGCCCATGGTGCTGGGCGTCCTGACCCAGATCAAGGCCCTGCAGCCGCATCAGGGCGCCTTGTTCCTGATCCTCTCCGAGCTCTATAACAATGCCCTCGACCACGGCCTGCTCGCTCTCGACTCGGCGATCAAGGAGGACGAGGACGGCTTCGACCGATACCTGGGTGAGCGGGCGGCCCGTTTGCAGGCCCTAGACAGGGGGTGTATCGAACTAGGGTTACACCTTTTTACGGAGGAGGGACGTGCTTTTCTCGAGGTCCGAGTCAAGGATAGCGGTCCTGGTTTCGATTACGCCGAATACTTGCTGCCAGCCGCCAGGAGTGAAGAGCGCCCGTACGGCCGGGGTATCGCCCTGGTGAGGAGTTTATGTCAGGAGCTCGTATACGATGGCCGCGGTA
>CALAMX010000110.1 GCA_937925755.1 uncultured Burkholderiales bacterium | reverse complement strand
GCCCACTTGCCGGCGCAGACCGAGCTGATCGTGCCCTTCTTCAAGCAGATCGTCATGCCGCTGGGGGTGGTGGGCTTCATCCTGCTCGCCTATTTCGTCATCGTCGGCACCAGCAATGCCGTCAACCTCACCGACGGGGCGGATGGGTTGGCCATCCTGCCCACGGTCATGGTCGCCGGCGCCCTGGGCATCTTCGCCTATGTCGCCGGCCACGCGGTGTTCGCCAAGTATCTCGGATTGCCGCACATCCCCGGCGCGGGGGAGCTGACGATCTTCTGTGCCGCGCTGGTGGGGGCGGGGCTTGCCTTCCTCTGGTTCAACGCCTATCCCGCCGAGGTCTTCATGGGCGACGTCGGGGCGCTCGCCCTGGGTGCGGCGCTCGGCGTGGTGGCCGTGATCGTGCGGCAGGAGATCGTACTTTTCATCATGGGCGGGGTCTTCGTCCTGGAGACGGTGTCGGTCATGCTCCAGGTCGGCTCCTACAAGCTCAGGCGCAAGCGCATCTTCCTCATGGCGCCGCTGCATCACCACTTCGAGCTCAAGGGCTGGAAGGAGACCCAGGTGGTGGTGCGCTTTTGGATCATCAGCATCGTCCTGGTGCTGATTGGGCTGTCCACACTCAAGCTGCGCTGAAGGCAGGCATGCGACGCAAAATGGTGGACTACGCGAGATCGAAGGTACTGGTCGTGGGCCTGGGCGACACGGGGCTATCTTGTGTGCGCTGGCTGATCGAGCACGGGGCGAGTGTGCGGGCGGTGGACACGCGCGCCACGGCCCCGCACGCCGAACGGCTGCGCGCCGAGTATCCAGAGCTCGCCATCGGCCTGGGCGCGCTCGCTGCGGCCGACTTCGACTGGGCAGAGATGATCGTGGTGAGCCCTGGTGTGCCGGTGGCCACGCCCGAGATCGCTCGCGCCGCCGCCGCGGGCAAGGACGTGGTCGGCGACATCGAGCTCTTCGCCCGCGCTTTGAGGCAAATGGACCATGCGCCGCAGGTGCTGGCCATCACCGGCAGCAATGGCAAAAGTACGGTCACTGCACTGACCGGACACCTGTGCAAAACGGCAGGCAAACACACGGCGGTGGCCGGCAACATCGGCCAGCCGGTGTTGGACGCCCTGGCCCAGGCGGAGGACGCCAACACCTGGCCGGAGGTCTGGGTGCTGGAGTTGTCGAGCTTCCAGCTCGAAACCACGGTGAGCCTTGCCCCCGACGCCGCCACGGTCCTCAACCTGAGCGAGGACCACATGGACCGCTACGCCAGTATGGCCGATTATGCCGCGGCCAAGGCGCGCATCTTCGGTCCCCTCACGCCCCTGCCGTCGCCGCCCACACGGACCCAGGTGCTCAATCGCGACGACCCGCTGGTGATGAAGATGGTGCGCCCGGGCTGGCGTCTGTGGACCTTTGGCCTTACCACCGGTTTCCAGGCGGGCGAGTGGGGGCTGACCGAGCGCGGCCACGAGCGTTGGTTGGCCGAGGGCACCACGCCGCTCCTGCCGGTCGAACACCTGCCCATCGCCGGACTACACAACGCCGCCAACGCGCTGGCCGCCTTGGCGCTATGTCGCGCCATCGAACTGCCCTATCCAGCCTTGCTGGAGGGGCTGGCCACCTTCCAGGGGCTGCCTCACCGCGTGCAAAAGATCGCCGAGATCGGTGGTGTCACCTGGTACGACGACTCCAAGGGCACCAACGTCGGCGCCACCGTGGCGGCGCTCGATGGTCTGACCCAGCCGGTGGTGCTGATTGCCGGTGGCGACGGCAAGGGCCAGGACTTCAGCCCCTTGCGCGAGGCGGTGGCACGCACCCGCTGTGTAATCCTGATCGGGCGCGATGCGCCGCGCATCGAAGCGGCCATCGCTGGCGCTGCACGCTGTCTGCACGCGACCTCGCTGGAAGAGGCGGTGCAGATGGCCCAGCGCGAGGCCCGGCCGGGTGACGCGGTGCTGCTGTCCCCGGCCTGCGCGAGTTTCGACATGTTCCGCAACTACGTGCACCGCGCCGAGGTCTTCGTCGCTGCAGTGCGCGGCCTTGAGGCCGTCACACCACGGGCACCTCATCCATCACCCACGGGAGGGCGGGATGTTCCATAACGCCGCTGCCCAGCGCTCCGCCTTGACCCCGTATGACTGGGGCCTGCTGTGGGTGGCCTTGAGCCTCCTGGGCATCGGCCTGGTCATGGTCTACTCCGCCTCGGTGGCCATCGCCGAGGCGGCGAGCGGCAACCCGAGCCAATACCTCACCCGCCATGCCATGTACCTGGTGCTGGGGCTGGCCATGGGCTATGCGGCGGTGCAGCTACCCACACGGCTCTGGCAGCGGTTCGCCCCCCTCCTGTTCGTGGCAGGTGTCGTCCTGCTGGTCCTGGTGCTCATCCCCGGCATCGGCTATGAGGTCAAGGGCGCGCGCCGCTGGATCCCCCTCGGCCCGCTGGGCAACCTGCAGCCCTCGGAGTTCGTCAAGCTCGCCGTCGTCCTCTATGCCGCCGACTACACCGTGCGCAAGGCCGGTCTGATGGACAGTCTGCGCAAGGGTTTCATGCCCATGTTCGCGGTCATGCTCACCGTCGGCACCCTGCTGCTGCTGGAGCCCGACTTCGGCGCCTTCGCCGTCATCGTCGTCATCGCCCTCGGCATCCTGTTCCTGGGCGGACTCAACTGGCGGCTTTTCGTCGGCCTCATCCTACTGCTGGCGGTCGGCTTCGTGCTGCTCATCTACCTCTCGCCCTACCGCATGGCGCGCCTGGCGGGTTTCCTCAACCCTTGGGACGACCCGCTTGGCAAAGGCTACCAGCTCACCCACGCCCTGATCGCCTTCGGCCGCGGGGAACTCACCGGCGTGGGGCTGGGCGACAGCGTCGAGAAGCTACACTACCTGCCCGAGGCGCACAACGACTTCCTCCTCGCGGTGATCGGCGAGGAGTTGGGCCTCATCGGCGTGTTGATCGTCATCGCCTTGTTCGCCTGGCTCATTTGGCGTGCCTTTTCGATCGGCTGGCAGGCGGCCCTGATGGAGCGCAACTTCCCTGCCCTGGTGGCGCAGGGAATCGGCGTTTGGTTGGGGGTGCAGGGCTTCATCAACATGGGGGTAAACCTCGGTCTCCTGCCCACCAAAGGGCTGACCCTGCCCCTCATGAGCTATGGCGGCTCCGGGATCGTCGCCAACTGCATCGCCTTAGGGATCCTGGTGCGCATCGATTATGAAAACAGGTGCCTGATGCGGGGGAAGAAGGCGTGATGCTCAGTTTAGACAGACGGCGGGTATACGCAGGCACGTCTTTGGCACCTGTTTTGGCGCAAGCCGCGTGCGCACAGCGCAGTTCAAGCCGCGCAGCGGCGGCCAAAGACATGCTCAGCGGGGCTTTTCAAGGAATTTGGCGGTGAAACGCACGGTGTTGATCATGGCGGGCGGCACCGGAGGGCATGTCTTTCCTGCACTGGCAGTGGCCGAGCGGCTCCGCGGTGAGGGCTGGCGTGTCGTCTGGCTCGGCACGCGCAGCGGGCTGGAGGCACGCCTGGCACCCGAGCGCGGCTTCGAGGTGGCATGGCTCGCCTTCGGCGGGGTGCGCGGCAAGGGGCCGCTGCGCCTGGTCCTGCTGCCGCTGCGGCTGCTCGTCGCCTTCTGGCAGGCCGCCCGCGCGATTCTCCGGGTGCGGCCGGACGCCGCCCTCGGCCTGGGCGGCTATGTGGCCTTTCCTGGGGGAATGATGGCCGCCCTGTTCAACCGGCCCCTCGCCATCCACGAGCAGAACGCCGTGGCCGGGCTTACCAACCGTGTGCTCGCCTGCTTAGCCGACCGCGTGTTGCTGGGGCTACCCGCCGCCTTCACGCATGACAAGGACCGCCCCATCCCTTGCGGCAAGGTGAATGCCGTCTGGGTCGGCAACCCCGTGCGGCCGGAGATCGCCGCCCTGCCAGCACCGGCACTGCGCTATGGCGAACGCCGCGGCCCCCTGCACCTGCTCGTGCTGGGCGGCAGCCTGGGCGCTCAGGCCCTGAACGAACGGGTCCCGCGCGCACTGGCCTTCCTGCCGCCCGACGCGCGCCCCCAGGTGCGCCACCAGGGCGGCCGCGACAAGCTAGCCGCCCTGCAGGCGGAATATGCCGCCGCCGGGGTCGCGGCCGAATGTCTGGAGTTCATCGCCGACATGGCCGAGGCCTATGCCTGGGCCGACCTCGTCATCTGCCGGGCGGGGGCGTCGACCGTGGCGGAGATCGCCGCCGCCGGCGTGGCCGCCTTATTCGTGCCCTATCCCTACGCGGTGGACGATCACCAAACGGAAAACGCCCGCTTCCTGGCCGACGCCGATGCCGCCTGGCTCATGCAGCAGCGTGAGCTCACGCCGCAGGTGCTGGCCGACTGGCTCGCCGCGCGTAGCCGCAGCGAATTGCTGGAACGCGCCATGCGCGCGCGTCGCCTGGCCAAGCCGGACGCGACCGAACGGGTCGCGGCCGTGGTGAAGGAGTTGGCGGGATGAAACACGAAGTGCGTCACATCCATAGCCTCGGTGAAGGCGGGGCGAGCCGCGCACTCAGCAGTGTCTACCGCCGCAAGGCGGTTGGCGCGACCGGCCGCGTGGGGCGCCGAGCCGTAGAGACCCTGATGCCCGCGCGAGGCACCCGATGAAACACAAGGTCCGTCATATCCATTTCGTTGGCATCGGCGGCTCCGGCATGAGCGGCATTGCCGAGGTGTTGCTCAACCTGGGCTATACCGTCTCCGGCAGCGACCTCGCCGACAATGCCGCGACTCGGCGTCTGGCGGCCTTGGGCGCCCGCATCCACCGAGGGCATGCGGCGGCGCACGTGCAGGATGCCGATGTGCTGGTGGTCTCCACGGCGGTGCAGCCAGACAACCCGGAGGTGCTGACGGCGCGGCAGCGGCGCATCCCCGTGGTGGCGCGCGCCATGATGCTGGCCGAGCTGATGCGCTTCAAGCAAGGCATTGCGGTCGCGGGCACGCACGGCAAGACCACCACCACGAGCCTCATCGCCAGCGTGCTGTCGGAGGCGGGCTGCGATCCGACCTTCGTCATTGGCGGCAAGCTGCTCGCTGCGGAGGCCAATGCGCGACTGGGGAAGGGCGAATACCTGGTGGCGGAGGCGGACGAGTCCGACGCATCCTTCTTGCACCTGAATCCGGTCATCAGCGTGGTCACCAACATCGACCAGGACCACATGCAGACCTATGGGCACGACTTCGAGCGGCTGAAGACGGCCTTCGTCGAGTTCCTGCACCGCTTGCCGTTCTGGGGCATGGCCGTGCTGTGCGCCGACGACCCCAATGTGCGGGCGATCCTGCCGCGCGTGGACCGGCCGGTGATGACCTACGGCATGAGCGAGGACTGTGCCATCCAGGCGGTGGACGTGCGCGAGGAGGGCGGCGGGATGGCCTTTACCGCCCTGCGCAACGGCGAGCGCTCACCCATCGACGTGCGTTTGAGCCTGCCCGGCCGTCACAACGTGTTGAATGCCCTGGCCGCCATCGCCGTGGCCTGGGAGCTGCAGCTGCCGGATGCGGCAGTACAGCGAGCCCTGGCCGGCTTCAGTGGCGTGGGCCGGCGCTTCCAGCGCTACGGCGAGGTGCAGCTCCCGGACGGCCGCCGTTTCTCTCTGGTGGACGATTATGGCCATCACCCGGCCGAGATGGCCGCCACCCTGGCCGCCGCCCGCGGCGCCTTCCCCGGCCGGCGTCTCGTCCTCGTGTTCCAGCCGCACCGCTACACCCGCACGCGCGACCTGTTCGAGGATTTCGTGCGCGTGCTGTCGCAGGCCGATGCGCTATTGCTCACCGAGGTCTACGCCGCAGGCGAGGCCCCGATCGTCGCCGCCGACGGCCGCAGCCTGGCGCGCGCGGTGCGCGTGGCCGGCCGGGTGGAGCCGGTCTTCGTCGCCGAGGTCGAAGACCTGCCGCAGGCCGTCGTGAATATCGTCCAGGACGGTGACGTGGTGCTGACCATGGGCGCCGGTTCCATCGGCCAGGTGCCTGCCCAGCTCGCGGCCATGGGGGAGAGGACATGACACAGGCAGGGATCGAGCACGCCATCCCCGGCCTGCGCGGTGAGTTGGCCTTTCACGTGGACATGTCGCGCCACGTCTCCTGGCGCGCCAGCGGCCTGGCCGACCGAGTCTACACGCCGGCCGATCTCGACGACCTGGCCATCTTCCTGCGCACCCTAGACCCGGCCGAGCCCGTCCTATTCGTCGGCCTGGGCAGCAATCTGCTCATCCGCGACGGTGGCTTCCGCGGCACCATCATCCTCACGCACAAGGCCCTCTCCGCCCTGCGCCTGGAGAGTCGTCGCCAGGGCATGGCCTGGGCGAGTCAGGACGCGAGCCGCATCGGCGTGATCTATGCCGAGGCCGGGGTGCCCAGTCCCAAGGTAGCCCGTTTCGCTGCCCGGCACGATCTCGTCGGGGCCGAATTCCTCGCCGGCATCCCCGGCACGATCGGCGGGGCGCTGGCCATGAATGCCGGCTGCTATGGACGCGAGACCTGGGATTGCGTGGCCCAGGTCCTCACCATCGACCGACAGGGCCGGCTCGCCACTCGGCACCCGCGCGATTTCCGGGTCGGGTACCGTCAGGTCCTGCCCGAAACCCAGCGGGAGGAATGGTTTGTCGCTGCTTGGCTCCTCCTCGCACGCGGCGATGGCGCTGCCGCGCGCGAGGAGATCAAACGCCTGCTGGCGCGCCGCGTGGCCAGCCAGCCGCTCGATCTGCCCAATGCCGGCTCGGTCTTCCGCAACCCGCCTGGCGACCATGCCGCCCGACTGATCGAGGCCTGCGGGCTCAAGGGGCGCAAGATCGGCGGGGCCCAGGTCTCGGAGAAACACGCAAATTTCATCGTCAACCTGGGCGGGGCGCGTCCCCGCGACATCGAGGCCTTGATCGAGCAGGTGGAGACTACGGTCGAGGCGAAGACGGGGGTCAAGCTGCTGCGCGAGGTGAGAATCGTGGGCGAGCGAAGCTAGAGGGTCGCCATGCAAACCGAAATCGATGTCAAGGCTTTGGGTAAGGTGGGCGTGCTGATGGGTGGACGCTCCGCCGAGCGCGAGATCTCGCTCAAGAGCGGGGCGGCCGTGCTGGCGGCACTCAAGCGCCTGGGCGTGGATGTCCACGCCTTCGACCCCGCCGAGCAGGGGCTTGCCGCCTTGGCGCAGGCCGGCTTCGACCGTGTCTTCGTCATCCTGCACGGCCGCGGCGGCGAGGACGGCAGCCTGCAGGGGGCGCTGGAATTGCTGGGTATCCCCTACACCGGCAGCGGCGTTCTCGCCTCCGCCCTGGGGATGGACAAGTGGCGCAGCAAGCTGATCTGGCAAGCGGCTGGGTTGCCGATACCCGACTTCCGGTTGCTGCGCAAGGACAGCGACTTCGCTGCAGTCGAGCAGGCGCTGGGGCTGCCATTGTTCGTCAAGCCGTCTCGCGAGGGCTCCAGCGTCGGGGTGAGCAAGGTCAAGCACCCCGGCGAGCTGCGCAGCGCTTACGCGGCTGCCGCTCGGCACGACAGCCTGGTCCTGGCCGAGCGTTTCTTAGGCGGCGGCGAGTACACGGTGGCCATCCTCGGCGAGGGCGCAGCGCTCAGGGCGCTACCCGTGATCCGCATCGTGCCCGCCACCGAGTTCTATGACTACGAAGCCAAGTACTTCCGCGCTGACACCCGCTATCTTCTCCCCGCGGGCCTGGAAGCGGCGCAGGAGGCACGCATGCAGGCGTTGGCGTGCGAGGCCTACCGGGTGCTGGGCTGCCGCGGCTGGGCGCGCGTCGACGTTCTGCTCGACGAGGCGGGCGAGCCCCATTTGTTGGAGATCAACACCGCCCCCGGCATGACCGACCACAGCCTGGTGCCGATGGCGGCGCGCGCGGCGGGTATCGCCTTCGACGAGCTGTGCCTGCGCATCCTCACCCAGGCACGCCTGGACGACTCCTCATTGGCCGACCATGTGGAATGACCCGCGCCGCCTCAACCGACTGAGCGCCTGGCTGCTGTTCGCCACCGGTGTGTTCGCCGGTGTGCTCGCCACACGGTCGTTGACCGAGCAGCTCTTCCCGCTGCGCGAGGTCACCGTGCTCGGCGCTGGCCAGGCCGAGACACGGCAGGCCGTCGGCCAAGTGGTTCGCAGCCTCAAAGGCGGCTTTTTCACCCTGGATTTGGATGCCGCCCGCATCGCTTTCGAAGGGCTGCCCTGGGTGCGCCAGGCGACGGTGCGGCGCATCTGGCCCAACCGCCTGGTCGTAGAGGTCGAGGAACACGTACCGGCGGCGGCCTGGAATGGCCAGCAGATGCTAAACGTCCAGGGCGAGCGTTTTCCGGTGCGCCCCTGGCCCGGGCTGCCGCGCGTCTATGCCCCCGAGGGCAGCGAGCGCGAGGTGGCGCGCCGGCTAAAGGAGTTCCAGGCACTGCTCGATCCGGCCGGCTGGCGCATCGAGGCCCTGCAGTTCAGCCCGCGCGGTGCCTGGCGGCTCACGCTGGAAGACGGTCTAGCTGAGCCGGCGCGCCCGCGCGTGAGCTTGGAGCTCGGCCGCGAGCGGCTCACCGAACGAGTCCAGCGCTTCGTCGCCTACTACCCCGCGGCCGTCGAGCGCGTTGGGCCGCTGACGCAGATCGACCTGCGCTACCCGAACGGCTTCGCCGCCAAGGTACAGAAGACCGCAGACAAGAAGGCGAAGACCCCGTCCGAGGCGGCCAGGACGGGTGACAGGGGCCCACGAGTGGCGCGTACGGCGGCGACCGACACACCATCACAGCGGCATACCACTTTGATCTGACATGCGCGACAACAAAGACCTCATTGTCGGCCTCGACATCGGCACTTCCAAGATCGTCACGCTGGTGGCCGAGGTCACCCCCGAAGGCAGCATCAACATCCTGGGCATGGGCTCGGCGCCCTCGCGCGGGCTGAAAAAGGGCGTGGTGGTCAACATCGAGACCACCGTGGCCGCCATCCAACGCTCGCTGGAAGAGGCTGAGCTCATGGCCAACTGCAAGATCTCCCAGGTCTATGCCGGGATCAGTGGCAGTCACGTGCGCTCGCTCAATTCCCACGGCATGGTTCCGATCCGTGACCGTGAGGTCACCCACGCCGACATCGAGCGGGTGATCGAGACCGCGCGCGCGGTGAACATCTCCACCGACCAGCAGATCCTGCACGTACTGCCGCAGGAATTCATCATCGACGGCCAGGAGGGCGTGCGCGAGCCGCAGGGGATGAGCGGCGTGCGCCTGGAGGTGAAGGTGCACATCGTCACCGGCGCGGTGTCGGCGGCACAGAACATCGTCAAATGCGTGCGACGCTGCGGGCTGGAAGTCAAGGACCTGATCCTTCAGCCGCTCGCCTCCTCGCTCGCCGTCCTCAACGAGGACGAAAAGGATCTCGGCGTGTGCCTGGTGGACATCGGCGGCGGCACCACCGACATCGCCGTCTTCACCCGTGGCGCCATCCAGCACACCGCCGTGATTCCCATCGCCGGTGACCAGATCACCAACGACATCGCCATGACCCTGCGCACGCCCACGCGCGAGGCCGAGGACTTGAAGATCCAACACGGCGTAGCGCTGCGACAGATCGCCCCGCGCGACATGATCGAAGTGCCGGGCATCGGCGAGCGCGGGCCGCGCATGCTCTCCATCCAGACCCTCTCGGAGGTCATCGAGCCGCGCGTGGAGGAACTCTACAGCCTGATCCAGGCTGAGCTGCGGCGCAGCGGTTTCGAGGAGCAGATCTCCTCGGGGCTGGTCCTGACCGGCGGCTCCAGCAGCATGAAGGGCATGGTGGAGCTGGCGGAGGAGGTGTTCCACATGCCGGTGCGCCTAGGTGTGCCGGAATACGTCGGTGGATTGTCCGAACGGGTGCGCAGCCCGCGCTACGCGACCAGCGTGGGCCTGCTGCTCGCCGGCCTGGAGAAGCACGCACTCGACCAGGCCACCCGCCTGCAGGGGGCCGGATTCAAACAGGTGTTCGAAAGGATGAAGGCATGGTTTCAACAGAATTTCTAAGGTGGCTAGGGGCCGGTGGGCAAGGGCTCGAGGTGGCTAGCCGAGGTTTTTCATTCACTTAGCATGCGTGACGAGGAGGTGTGACATGTTGTTCGAATTGGAAGACGTACAAACCCAGGATGCCGTCATCAAGGTCATCGGCGTGGGTGGCTGCGGTGGCAACGCCGTGGATCACATGATCGAAAAGGGCATGACTGGGGTCGAGTTCATCGCCATCAACACCGACGCCCAGGCCCTGCGCCGCAACCGGGCGCCGGTGCAGCTGCAGATCGGCAACAGCGCCACCAAAGGGCTGGGCGCCGGCGGCAAGCCGGAGATCGGCCGCGAGGCAGCGCTGGAGGACCGCGAGCGCATCGCTGAGCTGATCGACGGCGCCGACATGCTGTTCATCGCCGCCGGCATGGGCGGCGGCACCGGCACCGGCGCCGCGCCAGTGGTGGCCGAGGTGGCCAAGGACCTCGGTATCCTCGCCGTGGCGGTGGTGACCAAGCCCTTCGCCTTCGAACAGGCCAAGCGCGCCCGCGCTGCCGAGCAGGGCATCAAGGCGCTGTCCGAACATGTCGACTCGCTCATCGTCATCCCCAACGAGAAGCTCAGGGAGGTGTTGGGCGGCAAGACCAAGCTCACCGACGCCTTCGCCGCCGCCAACGACGTCCTGCACTCGGCGGTCTCGGGGATTGCCGAGATCATCAGCAATCCCGGCATGATCAACGTCGACTTCGCCGACGTGCGTACGGTGATGAGCGAGGTCGGCATGGCCATGATGGGCTCGGCCATGGCGCAGGGCGAGGGCCGTGCGCGTCAGGCGGCCGAGGCCGCGGTCAAGAGCCCACTGCTGGAGAACGTCGACTTGCGCGGTGCCCGCGGCGTGGTGGTCAACATCACTTCCGACGACAGCCTGACCCTCGACGAGTACTACGAGGTGATGGAGACCATCAAGAGCTTCACCGCCGAGGAGGCAACCGTCATCGTCGGTACCGCGCTGGATCCATCGCTGGGTGACGCCATCCGCGTGACCATGGTCGCCACCGGTCTCGGCAACCCCTTGGCCAAGCCGCAGGTCAAGCCCACCATCGTGGTGCAGAACAGCCTGCCGGCCACCGGCACCGACGGCATGCCCGCCTCTGCCCGGCCCTTCGATACGGTCACCGACTACGACATCCCCACCAGCTTCCGCGTCAACCCACGCCGTAGCGCGGCCGCCCTGGACGCCGCCACCGCTCAGGGCATCGACACCCTGGACATCCCGGCCTTTCTGCGCAAGCAGGCGGATTAGGGCGACCGTTTTGGCGTTGCGGCCGGGCCGCAACGCCACGGCAAGGCAAGGGTATCCCTATCTCTGGTTGAACGCCGCGGTGTCAGAGCGACGCCAATCGCGAACAGGATCAAGAGCGGGCCAGAGGCCGCGGCTATCGCCTCCTAACCACCCAGCATTGATTCCGGGGTAACAGGCGATACGACGAGCAGGTCGGCCGCGAGTGTACCGGGTTCAAAAGAAAACGGCACACGAACGAGGCAGCCGCCTCCATGCATCGCGGATGGGGACCGATTGCCCCGCTTCGCCGTAGCGCTGACTCAGGCAGGGCGCGTGGTGGGTAGCGGACACAGCAAATCGTCTGCCGCCACGTCTCCCAAACGCTCGTAGATGGCGGCCAATGCCTGGTCCTCGGTCGCGAAGATATTGTGCTCTCCCACCAGGTCCATCAGACCGGTATTGCGCATCACATCCAAGACCTGCTTTTTCAGACCGGAGAAGACCAGCTCGACCCCACTTTGTCGCAGTCGCTCGACCAAATGGTGCACCACCTCTTCGCCCGAGGCATCGAGCTGGTTGATCCCGTCACCGACGATGAGC
>CALAMX010000109.1 GCA_937925755.1 uncultured Burkholderiales bacterium | reverse complement strand
TGGGCCAAGACCGGGTCGCTGTGGCCGATGACCTTCGGGCTCGCCTGTTGCGCGGTGGAGATGATGCATGCCGGCGCCTCGCGCTATGACCTCGACCGCTTTGGCATCGTCTTCCGTCCCAGCCCGCGGCAGTCCGACTTGATGATCGTCGCCGGCACGCTCACCAACAAGATGGCGCCAGCCCTGCGCAAGGTTTATGACCAGATGGCCGAGCCCCGCTGGGTGATTTCCATGGGTTCCTGCGCAAACGGCGGCGGCTACTATCACTATTCCTACTCCGTGGTGCGCGGCTGCGATCGCATCGTGCCGGTGGACGTCTATGTGCCTGGCTGCCCGCCGACGGCCGAGGCGCTGCTTTATGGGATCTTGCAGCTGCAGAAGAAGATCCGTCGCACCAATACCATCGCCCGCTAAAGGACGCCCAACATGCCGTTGACCGCGGAAGCTCTGGCTGCGCGCCTGCAGGACACCTTGGGCGACAAGATCGCGCAAAGCCGTGTCGCCCTGGGCGAGGTGACCATCGAGGTCGCCGCTTGCGACTGGCTGGAGGTCGCGCAGCGCCTACGCGACGAGCCGGGGTTGGCCTTCGACATGCTGATCGATCTTGCCGGCGTCGACTACTCCGCTTACAAGGATGGTGCCTGGCAAGGGCGGCGCTTCGCCGTGGTCCTGCACCTGTTGTCGGTCAGCAAGAATCACCGGCTGCGTGTGCGTACCTTCTGTCCCGATGACGATTTCCCGCTGCTTCCTTCCCTGGTCGAGGTCTGGCCGGCGGCCAACTGGTTCGAGCGCGAGGCCTTCGATCTGTATGGCATCGTCTTCGAGGGGCACCCTGATCTCCGCCGGCTGCTCACCGACTATGGCTTCATCGGTCATCCCTTCCGCAAAGACTTCCCGCTCTCGGGGCATGTCGAGATGCGTTACGACCCGGAGCTTCGACGCGTGATCTACCAGCCGGTGACCATAGAGCCGCGCGAGGTCACGCCGCGCATCGTACGCGAGGACACCTACGGAGACGCCGGCCGTGGCTGAAATCCGCAATTACACGTTGAACTTTGGGCCGCAGCACCCGGCTGCACATGGGGTTCTGCGGCTGGTCCTGGAACTGGACGGCGAGGTCATCGAGCGTGCCGACCCGCACGTAGGGCTCCTCCACCGCGCGACGGAAAAGCTGGCCGAACACAAGACCTTCCTGCAGTCGGTGCCCTACATGGACCGGCTCGATTATGTCTCGATGATGTGCAACGAGCACGCCTATGTGCTGGCCATCGAGAAGCTGCTCGGGATTACCCCGCCGATCCGGGCGCAATACATCCGGGTGATGTTCGACGAGTTGACGCGCATCCTCAACCACCTGATGTGGCTGGGGGCGCACGCGCTGGACATCGGCGCCATGACCGTGTTCCTCTACGCCTTCCGCGAGCGCGAGGACATCATGGACATGTACGAGGCGGTCTCTGGTGCGCGCATGCATGCGGCCTATTACCGCCCTGGCGGGGTCTATCGCGACCTGCCGGAGCGCATGCCCCAGTACGAGGTCTCGCCCTACAAGGACGCGGAGGAGGTCAAGCGGCTCAACGAGAATCGCCAGGGCTCGTTGCTCGATTTCATCGAGGACTTCACCAACCGCTTTCCCGCCTATGTTGACGAGTACGAGACCTTGCTCACCGACAACCGCATCTGGAAGCAGCGTACGGTGGGCATCGGCGTGGTCTCGCCGGAGCGGGCCAAGGCCCTGGGTCTGACCGGGCCCATGCTACGCGGCTCGGGCGTAGTGTGGGACCTGCGCCGGCACCAGCCTTACGAGGTCTACGACCAGCTCGACTTCGAGATCCCAGTCGGCAGGAATGGCGACTGCTACGACCGCTATCTGGTGCGCATCGAGGAGATGCGCCAGGCCAACCGTATCGTCCGGCAGTGCGTCGATTGGCTGAAGAAGAACCCGGGGCCGGTGATCGTCGACAACCACAAGGTGGCGCCTCCTTCGCGCCAGGCCATGAAGGCCAACATGGAGGAGCTCATCCATCACTTCAAGCTCTTCACCGAGGGTATGCACGTGCCGGAGGGCGAAGCGTATGCGGCGGTGGAACACCCCAAGGGCGAGTTCGGCATCTATCTCATCTCGGATGGCGCGAACAAGCCCTACCGGTTGAAGATCCGTCCGGCTGGTTTCACCCACATGGCGGCGCTGGATGAGCTTGCCCGCGGTCACATGATCGCCGATGTGGTGGCCATCATCGGCACCATCGATATCGTATTCGGAGACATCGACCGATGAGCCTGCTCTCCAGTGAAGCCCTCGCAGCCATAGACCGCGAGATCGCCAAATATCCCCCGGAGCACAAGCAGTCCGCGGTGATGAGCGCGCTCAGGATCGCCCAGGTGGAGAAGGGCTGGCTCGCGCCGGAGGTGGTCGAGTTCGTGGCGCAGTACCTCGACATGCCGCCCATCGCGGTGTACGAGGTGGCGACCTTTTACAACATGTACGATCTCAAGCCCGTGGGTCGGCACAAGATCACCGTGTGTACCAATCTGCCTTGCCAGTTGCAGGGGGCTGGGGAGATCGCCGAACACCTGAAGAGGCGCCTAGGGGTCGACTTCGGCGAGACCACCGCCGATGGCCGATTCACCCTGAAAGAAGGCGAGTGCATGGGGGCTTGTGGCGACGGCCCGCTGTGCCTGCACAACAACCACGCGATGCACGTCAAACTCACCCCCGAACAGGTGGACCGGTTGTTGGATGAATGGAAATGAGGCTGAACGGCAAGGACACCAAGGTCTGTTCCTGGACCTTCGATCTGCCCAATCCGGCGTCGCTGGAGACCTATGTCGCGCACGGTGGTTACGAGGCGCTCAGGAAGATCCTTGCCGAGAAGACGCCGCCCGAGGCGATCATCGCCGAGTTGAAAACGAGTGCCTTGCGTGGACGCGGTGGGGCAGGCTTCCCGACAGGGCTCAAGTGGAGCTTCATGCCGCGCAATTTCCCCGGCGAAAAATACATCGTCTGCAACTCCGACGAGGGTGAGCCGGGCACCTTCAAGGATCGCGACATCCTGCGTTTCAATCCGCACCAGTTGATCGAAGGCATGATCATCGCCGGCTACACCCTGGGCGCGACCGCGGGTTACAACTACATCCACGGCGAGATCTGGGACTGCTACGAACGCTTCGAGCAGGCCTTGGGCGAGGCGCGTCGCGCCGGTTTC
>CALAMX010000108.1 GCA_937925755.1 uncultured Burkholderiales bacterium | reverse complement strand
GCCGTTTGCATGGCCAGCCAGGATTCCGCACTCGTGCCCGTCAGCTTGCCCAGTCTGACGGCAAGCGCCGGACTCAATCGCCGCTTCTCGTGCAACAGTTCGGATACCGTCAGACGGGACACTTGCAGCCGTCTGGCCAGTTCGGTTTGCGACATGCCCAAGGCGGGCAGGACATCCTCACGCAGGATCGCACCGGGATGCGTCGGCTTTCGGTTCGGGTCGCGCAGGCTCATCAGTGATAGTCCTCCAGATCGACATCGGTCGCGTCTTCGCCCTCGAAACGGAACGTCAATCGCCAGTTGCCGGATACCGATACGGCGAAATACCCGTGCCGGTCACCCGTCAAGGCATGAAAGCGGTAGCCGGGCAAACGCATGTCCTCGGGGCGGATCGCCGCGTCCAGCCGATCGAGCATGCGTTCCAGCCGCGCAGCATGCTGGGGCGGAATGCCGCGCCAGTCGCTTTGGGTAAAGAATCTTTCCAGCCCCTTGTGCCGGAACCGCTTGATCATGCCGCCATTGTAATCCTAGACATTACAACGCAATAGCTTTCCGGCCCACCAGATCGATCACCTTGCGCCCTTGGGTTGCATAAAGGCCCCAGTCCTCCATCAGCCGGCGGCGTTTCTCCAGCAGCGTGCCACGCGCATAGGCCGCTTCGGCCTTGTCGGGTATCTGGTGCGCCAGCGCATGCTCGATCACCTCGCGGGGGTGGTGGGTCGTCTCGCCGGCCCAGTTGCGGAACGTCGCACGAAATCCGTGCACCGTCACCAGCCGGCCGCATGCCGGATCGATCCAGCGTCCTGGCGCCTTCTCGTTCATGCGCCGCAGAATGGCCGTCAACGCCATATCCGATAGCGGCTTGCCGGTCGGCGAAGGAAACACCCAGTCGCAGCCTTCGATGCGCGGCAGTCTCGCCAGTAGCTCAAGGGCGGGCTTGGATAGCGGCACCACATGCTCCCGTCCGGCCTTCATGCGCTCGGCAGGGATCGTCCATAGCCCCTTGTCCAGGTCGATTTCGCACCACTTCGCCAACCGCGCCTCGCCAGAACGGCAAGCGGTCAGGATGACGAAACGCAGGCACTGCGCCGTAACGCTTTCCTGCCCTTGCAGCGCCGCCATGAAGTCGGGCAGGCGCTCATAGGGAAGTGCAGGTTGATGTTGCGCTCTGGCCACCTTGCCGGGCGGGGGCAGCAACGCTTGCAGGCAGCCACGCCAGCGGGCCGGGTTGTCGCCGGTGCGCAAGCCTTGCGCCGATGCCGCATCGAGCACCGCCTCGATTCTCTGGCGCACACGGGAAGCCGTCTCCGGCTTGTCCGTCCAGATCGGGCGCAGGCAGCGCAAGACGTGCTCCACCGTCACCTTGCCCACGTCCATCTCGCCGATGACGGGATAGACGTAATCGCGCAGGGTGTTCTCCCACTGCATGGCGTGCTTGGGGTTCTTCCAGCCGGGCCGTTTGGCCGCGATCAAGGCCTCGGCCACCTTGCGGAATGACGCCAGCCCCTTCGCACGCTGGCGCTCACGCAGCGGATCGACACCGCTCTTGACCGCGACGGTCAATCGCAATGCCTCGGCGCGCGCTTGCGCCAAAGTAACGACAGGATACCCACCCAAACCCATTTCATGACTGCGGCCATCACTGCCGCGATAGCGGAACACCCACGAAGCCGCGCCGGTAGGCTTCACCAAGAGATACAGCCTAGGCGCTACCCGCCACATGCCCGGCTTGGTAAGCAGTGCCTTTACCTGCCGGTCGGTCAGTGATTCTTTTGCCATATCCGTCTACCCCGTTCCACAATTCGTTCCACAATTTTAACAGGGATTTTTCGGGATTCGAACGGACAAAATGGGAAAAAAACGCTCTCTAAGTCATTGATTGTATATGGACTTTTGTGATGACCCGGGAAGCGGTGAAGTTAGGGATTGGCGGACTCCTTCTCCGCCAGCCGCCTTACCGCAGTGCGGAGTACAAGCGCGCCTGCCCAGATTGGGTACATACTCGACCGTGGCTCAGGTGATCAGAAAAGAGTAGAACTGTCGCGCCACCACCAGAAAATAGGCGCGGGTCTCCTCGCGCTTGAACAAGGGCAGGAGTCTGTCGATCACCGCGCGGTAGTGTTTGCCGTCGCGGGGTAGACCGCGCAATCCCAGCAGCAGGAGCCGGCAGGTGGTTGTGCGGTTTTCCAAGACCCTGGCGTCCACCCCTTGTGCCAGGATGTGTTCGGCATAGGCGTTGAGTACGGCGCTTTCCTCCGGGCCCAGGGGCATCTCTTTACAGATCTGGATTAGGTCGTCGAGGTCACGGTGCGGGGGTAGCTCTACCCGGACGTCGTCCAGGCATTCAAAGGCCCCGGTTTGCGCCATGGCGGCGATGGTGGGGATGTCCTGTTCGTAGAATGGGAACAGCTCCCTGGCCACCTGACGGCAGGTCTCGGCCGCGGCCCCGTCCGGCATGGTCAGGAGGACGGCGTCGACGGCCTTGCGATAGGCGACGTTCGGGGGGAGACCCTTGGGCAGGCTGCCCATGATGCAGCGCGCGATGTGCATGCGCTTGTAGATCTCGCCGCGTCGGTGTCCGTGTTTCTCCAGTATGGACTGATAGGCCTTTAGGGCGTAAGTGGTGGGCGCGATGGTCTCCATGGGGTTACTGATCGATCCGCCGCTGACGGCTCACTATCTTAGTCAGGTACGATGGCGCAGCGAAACCTTGGTACATAGGGCCGCCGATCTGACGCTGGTGTGCGACATGCTCAATGCGAGACCTTGGCCATTGCGATCAGCCCCAGCAGATGGTGGCCAGTCCGACGCAAAGGGTGTTTGGAAAGCTTTGCATGGGTTGCTGCGCGGACGCATGCGCAAACTGGGCTAAGACCCCCGCCGCTTTCGCGTCCGGTCGGGTGTATGACGGCTAGAAGTCATGCAAGACGTCGGGTCAGACCGCAAAGCCGGACAGCCGCTCCACTTGCAGGCACAGTTCTGGAATCCGTTCTGGAGGCACGGGCCTTGACAGCAGAAAGCCTTGCGCGAGGTCGCACTGTTCTTGGCGTAGAAAACGCATTTGGGCCTCGGTTTCGATGCCTTCCGCCACCACTTGCAAGCGCAGGGTGCGCGCAAGGGTGATGATCAGATGGATGAAGCGCATGCCTTCGTTGTCGTTGGGCAAGGCGTGCACGAAACTGCGGTCGATCTTGAGGCGGTCGACGGGCAGGCTTTGTAGGCGTGCGAGGGCCGAGAGCCCCATGCCAAAGTCCTCGACCGTAACACCCACCCCGTGTGCGCGCAGGCTCCTCAGTTCATCGAGGGCAGAGTCTTTGAGGGCGAGCAGCGTGGACTCGGTAAGTTCCAGGTCGAGCCGGTTGGGCGGAAGCGTGGCGTCGGCGAGTGTGGCCTGCACCCGGCTGGCGAGGCCTGGGGGGTGTAGCTGGCGCGGCGAGAGGTTGACGGCCATACGCAGTGGCGGTACACCGGCCCGATCCCAGGACACGGCCTGGGCACAGGCCTGGCGCAAGGCCCAATCGCCCAACTCGGCGATCAGGCCCGTCTCCTCGGCGATGGGAATGAAGCGCTCGGCGGGGATCTCGCCCAGATCCGGCTCTGTCCAGCGCAGCAGGGCTTCGGTGCCGATGAGCCGGCCGTGGGCGAGGTCGTACAGGGGCTGGTAGACGAGCTGCAAACGACCTGCCCGTACTGACTCGCGCAGCCTGGCCTCGAGTTCCACGCGCTCGCGGCTGGCCTGGGTGATCTCCGGGGTGTAGAAGCGATATTGGCCGCCGCCGGCCGACTTGGCCTCGTACATCGCGGCGTCCGCCCGTTCGATGAGCTCATGCGCCTCGCGGCCGTCGTCGGGAAAGAGACTGATGCCGATGCTGGTGCCAGTCTGCACCGTCTCGCCGCTCGGCAGGTGAAAGGGCTTGGCGAGCTGGCGCAGGATGTCGCGCGCCACGTTGGCGGCCTGCTCTGGGCGGCGCAGGTTCTCCAGCAACAGGGTGAACTCGTCGCCGCCGCGGCGTGAAAGGGTGTCGGATTTGCGCAGCCGTCCTTTGAGACGTGCGGCGATGGTCTCCAGCAGGGCGTCGCCGACCTGGTGACCGAGGCTATCGTTGAGCTGTTTGAAATGGTCGAGGTCGAAGAACAGCACCGCGAGACGCTCGCCATGTCGCGCGGCCTGCTCGATGGCGTGCTTGAGGCGCTCGTCGAACAGCAGCCGGTTGGGCAGTCCGGTGAGGGCGTCGTGGTAGGCCAGTTTCTCCAGCCGCGCCTCGGTTTGCTTGATGTGGCTGATGTCGGAGAACATCGCCACATAGCCTGTCACCCGGCCTGACTCGTCGCGCACCGCGCTGATGGTCTGGAGTAGGGGGATGACCTCGCCCCCCTTGTGCCGGTTCCAGATCTCGCCGCGCCAGTGGCCGGTCTCTTCCAGGGCCTGCCACATGGCTCTGTAGAAGGCCGCGTCGTGGCGGCCAGAGGCGAGTATGCGCGGGTTCTTGCCGAGCACCTCCTCGGCGGCATAGCCCGTGATCTCACTGAAGGCACGGTTGACGGCGACGATGTTGCCGTGGTCATCCGTGATCATGATGCCTTCGGTGGTGTTGTCGAAGACGATGGCGGTCTGACGCAGGCGCTCCTCGGCGGCCTTGATGGGGGTCACGTCGAACAGGACGCCGCTCAGGTGATCCGGCCGGCGTCCGCCCGCGCCGCCGTGCGCCCGGCCGCTGGCCAGCACCCAATGCACCGTGCCGGACTTGTCCAGGATGCGGTATTCGGTGACGAAGCTGCCGCGCTCACATAGCTGTTGCTGAATCTCGCTGAGTACCCGCTGGCGCTCTTCCGGGTGGATGAGACTGACCAGACCGCGCCCGCCCTGGGTGAACGCTTCTGGCGGGTAGCCGCTCAGCGTCTCGATCAAGGGGCTCACGAAGCCCACCGTCCAGGCGCGGTCCAGGGCGCAGCGATAGACCACGCCCGGGATGTTGCTGACCAGACTGCGGTACTCTTCCTCACTGGCCGCCAGGGCCTCTTGCGCCAGCCTCAGCTCGGTGATGTCGGTGCACAGTCCGATGTAGCCCAGGAATTCCCCGTCCTCGCCGACGCGGGGCGTGGCCCGATCGAGGATCCAGCGGTAGCTGCCGCTGGCATGCCAGAGCCGATATTCGAGGGTGTAGGGGGCGTGCTGGGCAGTGGCGAGACGCGCCTGTTCTCGGCAGGCGGGCAGGTCCTCCGGGTGCACACCCTGTTGCCAGCCGTCACCCGACTCCTGTTGTAGGCTGCGTCCAGTGAATTCGAGCCAGCTCCGGTTGAAGAAGGTGCGGCCCAGGTCGGGGCCGGACAGCCAGATGAGGGCGGGGATCAAGTCCGCCATCTGGGGGAGGAGGCACGGTGGATCGGGGCGTGCGGGGGTCATGCGCGCTATTTATATCAGAAGCCCGTGATCCCGGCTTGTAACGGTTGCGTGTTCGCGGCCTCAGGCGCGCGGCCGCCAGCGTTTTAGCAGTAGCGCGTTGCTCACCACCGACACCGAGGACAAGGCCATGGCCGCCCCGGCGATGACAGGGTTGAGGTAACCCATGGCCGCCAGCGGCAGGGCCAGGATGTTGTAAATGAAAGCAAAGAACAGGTTTTGCCGAATCTTACGCATGACCGCACGTGCCAGCGCCAGGGCATCGGCCACGGCGGCGAGATCGTCGTGCATGAGGGTGATGTCCGCAGCCTCCAGGGCAATGTCGGCGCCGGAGCGCATGGCGAAG
>CALAMX010000107.1 GCA_937925755.1 uncultured Burkholderiales bacterium | reverse complement strand
ACGCTCTGCATGACCCGGCGACCGGGATTGAGTGCCCTAAGCGCCGGATGCGAGACGTATCATCGTGATGCCACAGCGCATGCCGTGTTGGTCGCGACTTTCGTCGCTCCTACAGAGGATGCTACACAGCCTGCGGCGCTTGCGCCTCGGGTAGGAGCGGCGAAAGCCGCGACATGTTGTGGTATGCATCCCGTCGGTCACGATTGGTCGCGATTGGTCGCGACTTTCGTCGCTCCTACAGAGGATGCTACACCGCCCGCCGCGCTCGCGCCTCGGGTAGGAGCGACGAGAGTCGCGACAATTCGTGGTATGCATCCCATTCGTCGTTGTTGGTCGTTGTTGGTCGTTGTTGGTCGCGACTTTCGTCACTCATACGTGTCGGACCGCCAGCCGTGTCGGTCGCGACTTTCGTCGCTCCTACAGGTCGCTCCTACGCAGGTTAAGCGAGCGTAAGCGAGCGGCCGGAGCCACAACCGCGTAAGGCAGCGTTGCGCCCGCGCAGCCAGTTATGCAGAACTTCCTTAAGACTTGGGCTTCGAAGGGGATACGATGGTGGAGACGGCACGACAGGAGTCCACGGCAGACGCCCTCAAGCGGCGTGCGTGGATCAGGCTCGGCATCGCCGGGGGCATCACTATACTCGCCCTAGCCGGTCTGTGGTGGCTCGATCGGTCGCAGACACCGCCTGCCCGGGAACCGCCCGCGGCTCCGGCACCGATCGTGTCAGCGCCGCCGACACCAGCCCCGCCCGCGCCTCTCGCCCCTGAGCCAGCGCCGGAGGAGGCGTTGCCTAAGGCGCCGGCTGCACCGAGCGAGCCGCCACCACCCCCCCGTGTGGAGAGCACCGCCCCGGCGCCGTCGCGCACAGAGCCACCGGCACCCGCGCGTGATACGGCTTTCGCCCGCACCGCGGCACCGCATGAGCGACCACCGGCACCGCACGAGCAACGTTCGGGTGAGCGCGTCTATGTCCTGCAGCTCGGGGTGTTCAGCAACCCGGACAACGCCAAGCAACTCGTCGAGCGCTTGCATCGCGAGGGCATACGCGCCTACAGCGAGACGCGCGTGCAAGTAGGCCCTTTCGCCACCCGTGCCGAGGCCGAACAGGCCCGCGCGGCCCTGCAGCGCCTGGGCCTGTCTGCAGTCATCACCCCTCAGGTTGCCACGCGATGACCAGGCCCTCCTCGCCGGATCGAGCCTGAAAGGCGCAGTCCACGCCAAGCCCGGCCACCCAGGCGAGCGCATCGCCGGCATAGAGCAGGGGCAAGCGCGCGCGTTCCCAGGGCGGGATCGCCAGCTCCTGGAAAAGGTGCTTGAGGCTGCGCCGGGGCCGACGGCAATCCGGCCGCAAACGCTCGCCCCCCTGCCGCAGCCGAACCGTGACGGGGACCTCCTGCAACCGGGCAAGGCTCACCCCCTCACCGCGCGCTGGGGCGAAGGTGATCCAGCCCCCGGCGAAAGCCAGGCGCGGCTCGCCTTGCCAGGTCGTCACCTCAGCCGAAGTCATGGCGCGGCGGGGCACCCGCTGCAACCAACCGCGCCAAACCCGCAGGCTATCCCCATCCTGTTGGAATTCGATGTGATTGTCCGGACCCGCGTGTAAGAGCTGTTCGAGCAGGGCCTCAGTACGGCGCTCGGGCCAGTGGCCGAATCCTTCCTGCGTCAGGAACCAGCGCAGGAGATTTTTCGCGCGCGGCCGCGACAGGCCGGCCAGCTTGGCGACAGACAGACCCTCTTGGGTTACGGCCTTTGCAGCGTCGTTTGCCGCCAGCTCTGCCAGCAGTTCACCGCACTCGGCGAAATGCCGAGCGGCGCGTGTGAGGCTCGAGCGATACGTGGGAAAGCGGCGTTCGATCTCAGGCAGGACACGCTGCCGCAGATCGTTGCGAGCATAGCGGGTGTCGAGGTTGCTCTCGTCTTCCACCCAGTCCACGCCTTTCGCGCGCGCATACGCCTCGATCTGCCGCCGGCTCACAGCCAACAGCGGCCGCAGCAGGCGCACCGGGCTGCCCGCGAGCGGACGCTCGACAGGCATTGCGGCCAGCCCCAGCACACCACTACCGCGCAGCAGATTGAGCAGCACCGTCTCGGCCTGGTCGTCCTGCTGATGGGCGAGGACCACATAGTCGGTGGCCAGCCCGGCATAGATCCGGTAACGCGCCTGCCGCGCCGCCGCCTCGACGCCTTGTCGCTGCACCACAACCTGCACCCTCTCCACCTGCAAGGGGACACCGAGCCGTGCGCAGAGCGCCTGGCAGAACGCCACCCAGGCATCGGCCTGGGGCGACAGCCCATGGTGCACATGTACGGCGCTCAAAACGAAGCCCAGCTCCGGCTGCAGACGATGCAGAAGATGCAGCAGCACGGTAGAGTCGATCCCGCCGGACAGGCCGACGCAAAGCCGCGCCTGCCGAGAGATTCGGCCGGCGAGCACCTGCCGGACAGCGATGAGCGGGGTGGCGACCTCGCCGTGATCTCGGTCAGCCGGCGCGGGCTTCCTTGTACTTCCCATAGCCCATGAGGCGGGCGTAGCGGTCGTTGAGCAGCCCGTTCAGGGGACGTTCCCGTAGCTGGTTCAGGGCCTCGCGCAGGGCGGTACGCAGGTTCTCGGCCATGGCCTCTGGGTCGCGATGGGCGCCACCCAGGGGCTCCTCGACAATCCGGTCGATGAGCCCCAGGCTCTTCAGTCGATTGGCGGTAATACCCAGCGACTCGGCAGCGAGCGAGGCCTTGTCGGCACTCTTCCACAGGATGGAAGCACAGCCCTCCGGGGAGATCACGGAATAGGTCGCATACTGCAGCATCATCACGAGGTCCCCCACCCCGATCGCCAGGGCCCCGCCAGAGCCCCCCTCGCCGATGACCGTGCAGATGATGGGGGTCTTGAGTTCGGCCATGACATAGAGGTTACGGGCGATGGCCTCGGACTGACCGCGCTCCTCCGCGCCTATACCAGGGTAAGCCCCTGGG
>CALAMX010000106.1 GCA_937925755.1 uncultured Burkholderiales bacterium | reverse complement strand
CGCATGCTATGGTCCGGCAAGGCCTATAGCCCAGAAGAGGCACGAGCGGCACGGATGGCGAAGGAGCGGTACGCGATGGCCGCGTAAGCGGTCTTCGTTTCCGTTTCGGCGGAGGCTAACGTGAGCGCAGCGAACGTTAAGCGAGGCGAAGCCGAGCGGCCGGAGCCACAACGCAGTTTCGGCGAAGGCTAACCTGCCGTCAGGCAGGTTAAGCGAGCGAAAGCGAGCGGCCGGAGCCAAAACAGGGTTTCGGCGTAGGCTAACATGCGCGTAGCGCATGTTAAGCCGCGAAGCGGCGGCCGGAGCCAAAACAGGGTTTCGGCGTAGGCTAACATGCGCGTAGCGCATGTTAAGCCGCGAAGCGGCGGCCGAAGCCAAAACAGAGTTTCGGCGAAGGCTAACCTGCCGTCAGGCAGGTTAAGCGAGCGAAAGCGAGCGGCCGGAGCCACAACGGCCGAAGAAATCGCGTCCCGCATGCTATGGTCCGGCAAGGCCTACAGCCCGGAAGAGGCACGCGCGGCACGGATGGCCAAAGGACGGTATGCGATGGCGACGTGAAGACTCGAGTCTGTCGCTAGGGCGAGAGTCGGTCCGCGCGTCGGGGTGGGGCGTGATTTGCCGCTAGGGTAGCTTGACGCTGGCGGGCAGGCCGGCGACCAGGCCCTCCGTGCGCGGGATGGCCACATCCATCGTATAGGGGGCCTCGCTGCGACCCTCGTGGGTCAGCCCACGCACGACGCCAGCCTGGATCGTGCCCGCCAGTGCGACCTCGGCTCGCATACCAAGCCGTACGACGCCCGCCTCGGAGGGGCTGAGGCGCACACGGATGAGGATTTCATCGGCGCGTGCCAGGCTCATCAGGACGGGAGGCTCACATTGCGCGGCCACCGCCATGCCGGGTTCGGCGCGGCGCGACAGTACGATGGCATTGAAAGGCGCCCGCAGCTCGGCCTGGGCGAGCTGCCAGCGGGCTCGCTCCAGCCGCGCCTGCGCGGCGGCCAGGCCGGCGGCGGCGCGCGCGTGTCGGAGCTTGGCGGCGTCGAGCTCGGTGGTCGAGGTCACGGTGCGGGCATAGAGCTCCTGGGCGCGCTCCAGTTCACGTTTGGCATCGGCCAGTTCCTCGCCATACCGGTCGAGCTCGGCGCGCAGCTCCGCCACCTGGGCCTTGAAGGGGGTGAGGTCGAGGCGCAGGAGGGGCTGGCCGGCCTGGACGATCTGCCCGGGACTGACCTCGACCGTCTCCACCACACCGGAGACCGGCAAGGCGAGCTCCGTGCGCTGCGACCACTCGAGTACACCGGTATATTCCGCCGCCCGCGCGGGGAGAAGTCCGATCAGCAGTAGCCATGCCCAGGGTCGGTAACCCCACCTCATCGCGTCTCCTTCTCCGTCTTCAGCACTGTCTCCAAGGGCCCGCCGAGCAGACCGGCGAGGCGTTCCCAGGCCAAGGCCAGGCGGTATTCGATCGCCCGGCGGCGTACTTTCGCCAGCTGGGTCTGCGCCATGCTGGTGCCGAGGTTGGTCTTGAGCTCCAGTTCGTATTCGGCCCGGGCGCGGTCCAGCGCCAGCTCACGATAGTGCGCCTCGACCTCGGCGGCGCGCCGCTCGACCTCGCGCAAGTGTTGGATTTCGTTTAAGGTCTCGAGCAGGCTCTGCCGCAATTCCAGCCAGAGCTGGTCGTATTCGGCTCGAAGCTGGTTGATCGACGCCTGCTCGCGCGCCAGCCGGGCGTCGTGCTGGCGGCCATCGTAGAGCGGCCAGACGAAGTTGATGCCGGCGCGTACGCTGTCCCGCGTCGTGCTGGTGCGAGAGTAGGCGGCCGCCTCGGCCTCGAACTCCAAGCGGGGGCCGTCATCGGCGCGCGCAGCCGCAAGCCGACTCGTCGCCGCTGCCAGATGCAGGCGTAGCATCGCCAGCCGAGGGTTGCCACGCTGCAGCAAGGTGAGCAGCGACTCGAACTCGGGCAGTGGGCGGTCGTTGTCCTTGAGCTGCGGATCGAGCAGTTCCCCCGGCAGGTTATCGGGTTGATTCATGGCGGCAGCGAGCCGTGCGCGCGACTCGCGTACCTGACGTGCACTGTCGCGTTGACGCACATAGAGCGCTTGGTAGGCGGCCTCCAGTTCGGCTAGCTGCGGGGCCGCGAGCTCACCCAGCTCGGCCCGGTGTTTGGCGTCGTCCCAGCGCACATAGGCCACGGCCATCGATTCGGTGTCGGCGGCATGTTGCAGGTCACTCAGCAAGACATCGAAAAAGCGCGCCATGAGGGTCAAGCGCCTTTGCGCGCGCACATCCAGCAGGGCGAGCTGGCGGGCCTCCTGCATGCGCTGCGCCGCCTCAAGGTTGGCGGCGTAGCGCATGCCATCCCAGAGCGGTTTGCGCAGGCGGAGGCGGGCGAGGTGGTCGGCCGCGTAGTCATGCGTGACAGTATTGCGGCCACCGCGCAGGCTGGCATCGAGTGTGAGCTGGAAATCGCGCAGGCTCTCGGCCAGCATCCGTTCGGCAGCGGCGGCCTGGACCTGGGCCTGCACCCGTTCTAGCTCGGGGTGAGGCTGATCGGCATGGGCGAGCACTGCCTCCAGGGTGAGGGGGCTCGCCCCGGCCGTGCGCACGAGGCCAAGGCAGAGGAGCAGGCCCCAAGCGCATGCGCGCAAGCGGCGGCGTACCGCGCGCCTCATGGGCAACACCTGAAGCCGCCAGCTCGATTTCCTGTCTTCATTTCCCCGCCTGGCGTTTGTAGAGATTGAAGGGCATGGTCTTGTAGGCCCCCTCGACGACATAGCGCCCGAGCAGGAGGAATTCCTCGGCGGTCTGGGTGGCGCCGGTGTAGCGCACGATGGGCCTGCCCTCCAGATCATAAAAGATGAACACCGGTGTAGCCCTGGCCCGCTGGGCCAGCGCGAAGGCCTTCTCCGTCGTCTCATTGCCCTGGAAATCGGTGATGGGGATGTCGCCCTTGGTGTCGATACTGTAGATCAGGAAGTAGCGCCGGAAATAGTCCTGGACCTCGGCACGGTTGAGCACCTGCGTCTTCATGCGTTGGCAAAATGGGCAGTCGTCCATCTCGAACATGAGCAGGATACCCAGTTTGCCCTCGCGCCGGGCGGTTTCCAGGTCCCCGTGCAGGTCGCCCAGCTTGGGTTGGAAGAAATGCACATAGGGGTCGCGTACCTGCGCCGCAGCGGCGAGGGTGAACAGCGTAAGCAAGAGGGAAATCCACCCGCGCAACGAGATCACCATATTACCTCTTCACGGTTTGTTTACGGATGAAACGCTCGACATCGGCCTTGGTGAGGGGCCCCAGGTGACCGGCCACCAGGCGGCCCTGCGGGTCGTACAGATAGGTCGTGGGCAAGCCGCGCACCGGACCGATCTGGTTGGTCATGGCATAGGTGCCCAGGACGATGGGATAACTGACCAGCATCTGCTCGGCGAATTCGAGCACCTGCCGTGGGTTGCGGTAATCCAGTGCGATGCCGATCACCGCTACGTTGAGCTTCGCGTCCTCATGTAGGGCGGTCAGTTCGGGGATTTCCTCCAGGCAGGGCGGGCACCAGGTGGCCCAGAAGTTCACGAGTACCCATTTGCCCTTGTAGTCGGCCAGTCGGTGCACCTTGCCCTGGTTGTCGCTCAGCGTAAAGGCCTGGGCGGGGATGCAGAGCGTGCCCCACAGGATGGCCAGCCACCAATCACGCCAACGCTTCATCGTTGCCAAATACCAGTCGTCATCCTAACGGACAGGACCGAAGTGAGCCCAGAGGATGAAATCGGCCATGTCCGTTCCGTCACTTCCTACCTCTCGCCCACTGGGAGAGGGAGCATCCAGGGTCGCTGCGCGACTTTCACGCGAATGACCTCTGGCGTGCAATCCGGGTTCCGGGCTGCCCCGCGCGAATTTACAAGGACGAAAGGCTTTACATACAATGGCCGTAACCCGATCGGATGAGAACATGCTACCCCGCTACAGTCTGCCGCCGGTCAAGAGCGCCAGCACTATAAGCCTGGAGTTCAAGCCCAAGCAAGCCGAAACCTGGCTCAAGAAGCTGCCGTTGTCCGATCCTTTGCAAGCGGCGGCCGATCTGGCGGATTATCTGGACAACGCCAATCGCGTCAAGATGGGGCATGAGGTCAGGGCGAGGATGGTGCAGATCCTGGAGCCGGCCATCGAGGAGACCGTAAACGCCCTGCGCAGCCAATACAGCGGTGCACCACTACCTCTCACCGCCCGGCTGCAGCTCAATCCCGAACAGGCGCAACGACTGTTGTTGCATCTTGCCACCGCCTACAAGGTCCTGATCACTGATTGGCTCAAACAGGCCTTCCATTTCAGCAAGAAACCCCTGCCCCGCTATCTGCAGCGGCTGATGCTCGCCCTGCAGCAGGTCCTGGAGATCAGCTTCGAGACCCACGAGAACGTCCCCGCCGGGGTTTGGGTGGACCTGCACCAGACCTACAACTACGCCCTGCGCAGCGGCCAGGCGCAGACCATTCCCGAGGACAGCCCGACCATGCTCTCGGTCGAGCAGATCTACAAGGGCGTGCTGCTGATGGCGCTGGCCGATCCCTACCGCTTCCCGCAGATTGAGTTGCCCTGGGCCAAGGACATCATCGCCCGCTTCGGAGAACTAGTACAGATCTTCCCTGCCGAAGATGCGCGCGGCCACGTTGGTCTGTTCATCATCGAGGTCAACACCGACGCCCCACCGAGGCCGCTCGCCTGGGAAAAGCACCCCACCGATCCGCGCTGGGATCTCATGCTCAACACCACCGAACTGGCCAAGCACCTGGCCATGGTCTCCGCCCATCTCAAGTCCAAGGAGGACCCCGAGAAGATCGGCCTGCCGGCTGCGGCGCGCGACCCCGAATACGCCGTCATGTTGCACCGGTTGAAGCTGAGCTGGGGCGCATCGATCGTGCGTCAGGCGCAACGGCGGCGCTACCCACGGGGCAAAGAACTGGAGGTGTCATTCGGGCTGCGCTCGGTCTACCAGCTCGCCGGCCCGGCCGGCGGCGAGCGCAGCTCGGGTGGGAGCGCAGAGCCGCAGCCCATGGTGATGCGCTGCGAGGGGCTCGACGACAGCATGGGCGGGGTCGCCCTGCGCAAGAGCGGCACGATCACGGCCCAGATCAAGGTAGGGGATCTGGTCGGTCTCCGCCAGGACAACGGCATCTGGAGCGTGGGCCTGGTGCGCTGGTTTCGCGTGCCAAAGGACGGCGAGCTGTACTTCGGCGTGCAGCTGCTGGCACCGAGGGCCTACCCCGTGCAGGTGCGCCGCAACGACACCGGCAAGCTCTACCCCAGCCTGCTGCTGCAGGCCTCGCCGGTGCTCAAGCAGCCGGCCATGCTGCTCACGCCACCCGGCAGCATCGAGCCCGATGTCCCCGTCGACGTCCTGTCGAACAGCGGCCAGGTGGCGATCCGGGTGGAAAAGCGTCTGGAATACACGCCCAACGTCGAGGTCTTCCGCATCGCCCCGGCCTGAGCGGCGGGTCACAACGGTCAGGGCCCTGTGCCGGCTCAGGCGCCGGAACCGGCCGTAATGTCGAGCTCGCGCACCTCGCCCTGGCGCTCGTGCAGGATCAGGATGTTCACCCGGCGGTTGCGGGCGCGCCCCTCGGGGGTTGCATTCGTGTCGATCGGGCGGTTGTCGGCATAGCCGATCGCCACCAGGCGCGAAGGTGCCACGCCCTGCTCGGTGAACAGGCGCACGACACTGCTGGCGCGAGCGGAGGACAGCTCCCAGTTGGAGGGGTAGATGGGGCTGCGAATCGGCACGTTGTCGGTGTGACCCTCGACCTGGATGGGGTTGTCTACCTGGGCCAGCACCCGTGCAACGGCGGTGAGGGTTGCTATGGAGCTCGGTTGCAATACGGCCTCACCCGTGGCGAAGAGCACGCTGGCATTGATCTCCACCGTGATACCGCGCGGCGATTGGGTTACGCGTACTTGGCCCTCATCGATTAGGGGGGCCATGGCTTCGAGCACGTCTTTGGCCACGCGCTTCATACGCTCCGTCTCCGGCGGCGGGGCGACCGTCTGCGGTTGGGCCCGGCCGATGGGTCGGCCGCTGCCATCGAGCACCTCGGGCCGACGCCCGCGCATCTCGACCAGGTTGGCGCTGGTCGGCGCCTCGCGGAAGGCCTGCACCAGCGAGTCGGACAGCACGCGATACTTCCCCTCGTTGATGGAGGAGATCGCGTACATCACCACGAAGAAGGCAAAGAGAAGGGTAATGAAGTCGGCGTAGGAGACCAGCCAACGTTCAAGATTTTCGTGTTCTTCGGGCGGGCGCCTGCGGGGCATGGGGCGCGTGGGTTAGGGGCAGGTACGAGGTCTCAGCCCGTGGCAGGTAGGGCCGCGCCGAAATCTGATCTGCCTTACGCGTGCAGCGTTCATAAGAGATACCCTTGCAGTTACGCTTCGATCATCCTCATATTGTGGCTCCGGCCGCTCGCTTCCGCTCGCTTAACCTGCCTGACGGCAGGTTAGCCTTCGCCGAAACTTCGTTTGGGCCCCATGACTGACTTCCTGTCAAGTCACGGTCCTATGCTTTGGTTGCGCGGCGCTCAATCTCGCTCGCCGGGTTAGGCAGCGCTTCCTTAGCCGTTACGG
>CALAMX010000105.1 GCA_937925755.1 uncultured Burkholderiales bacterium | reverse complement strand
CAAGTCCAGCCCCACGAACTCAGCAAACACCGGCACGTCATACAGCGCTTCTTCAACCGCCGGGTCCGACAGCGCAAACCACTGCTGCAGAAAATGGATGCGCAACAACACCGAAACCGGATACGGAGGACGCCCACCCTTGGGGCCAACAGTGGGCATGTGCGGGACAATGAGCGCATCTCACTCCTGCCACGGCACCACCTGCTCCATCTGCCGCAAAAACTCCCGCTTGCGCGTGTTCTTCACCTTGAGCTCAAAGCCCGCGCCCAGACTGGCTTGCTTCATCGTCGTTCCCCTGGTTGCCGTGCGTCACAGATGTGATGTTGACCGGCCTGGAGGGGGTTTTGCAGGCCTTCCTTAGCCTCCGCCGAAACTTCGTTTTCGGATGCTCGCCTATCTATTTGATATGTCTCGCATCCTGCGCCTTGTGCTGCATCCCGCTCGCCGGGTTATGCAGAGCTTCCCTAGAGTACCGCACACCATATCCTGCCAGGCAGAACGAATGCCCAGTGCCTGGCCGGTCACGGCATAGGATCCAGAGTCATTACGGAACGGCCCACAAAAACTTGAGGGCACCTCGTAAACCGTTGCGAGCAGCTCGTTGCAGCCGGCAAACCAGCTACCCGCTCGACAGGGAGTAGAAGTGACAGCGGGCCTTTTGCTACCGCGTGGTCGCGGCTTACACCGCTCCCACAGCCTTCCCGTGGGCAAGGAGTACCGCTAGCGGTGCAAAGGCGCGCCTGACCTACAAGCCGTTTGCTTCGGCTTGTAAGCAAGCCTCCTGGCAAATTGGGGCATGGGGTGGAAAAACCGGGCTACAACTTGACGCAAGGTCGCAGCCCACACTGTCCCCACCACAAGGCTTCCCGGTAGAGCGACCTCAAGCGCGAGCCTCACCGGTAAAGGACCGATGTGTCGCGGATCACGCCGCGCCTATGGTTTGGGCCGATCTCTCCCCAGGGAAGCCCTACAAAATTTGATGCACGGGCGCAGCACTGCGTTGCGCGGTGTTGTGGCTCCGGCCGCTCGCTTGACTTCGGCTGTACCGAAGTCAGCCTACACCCAAACTTCGTTTGGGCTCTCTCGCCCAATGATCTTTGTGTCTCGCGGCGAGCGGCTGCGCCTGCCTTACGGCTGTTTCCCACTCGCCGACTTCTGCAGAGCCACCTTAGGGACAGGTGCGTCTATTTCACTATATTACGGATCAATGCAAGCCTTGCGCCGTTCCGGGCAACCCTCACTTGCGCTTCAGGACTGGCTGTGAGGCCGGTTTTTTCGGCTTGTGCGGGCGCGTCTTGCCGTAGGAACCGTTGTAAATCTTGCCACGCCTCGTGCGCAGATCCCCTTTTCCCATGGTTTGCTCCTCTACGAACCGAACATGTTGTCTGAACCCAGCTTGTCCATTGCAGGACGCGGGACGGCGCAAAGCGTCTGCTCGATACGGGTTGCTCGCGATGGCCGCCGGCGCGCTTGAACACTGCGCCGGGAAGTTGCACGCGAACTGACCGATCGAGAGGGCGAGCGCGGTCCGCGTCGGCCAGCGGGTGGCGGCGAAGGTGCACGACGCACGCACTGGAACTGCCCCATCGGCGGGGGCTGGCCGGCCTAAAATGGACAATCCTTTTTCCATATTACAGGTACGGCTTGCTTCTCGCCAGGGCCCTGACGGGCGACATGGGCGCTGAGGCCGCCCTCCGTCGCCCCTCATCCTTGCGTGGAGTCGGTCTGCTCGATTAGAATGGCGACTTTGCAGCGCGCCCGTAGCTCAGTTGGATAGAGTACCTGGCTACGAACCAGGGGGTCGTGGGTTCGAATCCTGCCGGGCGCGCCACACTCCCACTCCCTGCTCCGGCACGGATCGCAACTGGCCATGACAGCGAAGACAGGCCGCACACCTCCGCCCAAAGACTTCGAGAGCGCCCTGTCGGAACTGGAGACCCTGGTCGCCGCCCTGGAGGCAGGTCAACTCACGCTAGAACAATCCCTCAACGCCTACCGCCGTGGCGTCGAACTGCTCGCCTTCTGTCAGCGCGTGCTCAGCGAGGCCGAGCAACAGGTCAGAATCTTAGAGGCCGGCGAGCTCAAGGACCTGAGCGCCGGGGTCGAATCCGTCAATGACGACGGCAACTGACTTCGCCGCTTGGTCACGGGCGGTTCAGGCCGACATGGAGACCGCGCTGGCGGCCCTGTTGCCGCCCCCGACGCTGGCCCCCGAACGGCTGCACGCCGCCATGCGCTACGTCGCGCTCGGCGGCGGCAAACGCATTCGGCCCATGCTGGTCTTCGCCGCCGGCGCGGCTGTGGGTGCGCCGCAGGGACGGTTGCTGACCGCTGCCTGCGCAGTGGAATTGATCCACGTCTATTCGCTCACCCACGACGACCTGCCCTGCATGGACGATGACGACCTGCGGCGCGGCAAGCCGACCTGCCATCGCGAATACGACGAGGCCACCGCCTTGCTCGTCGGTGACGCCCTGCAGAGTCTGGCCTTCGAGGTGCTCTCCCAGCCAGGTCTACACCCGGATGCGACCACCCAGGTGGAGATGCTGCATCTGCTCGCCCGCGCCGCCGGCTCACGCGGGATGGCCGGCGGTCAAGCCGTGGATCTGGCCAGTACGGGCCGCTCGCTCGACCTGGCCGAGTTGGAGTTCATGCACATCCACAAGACTGGGGCCCTCATCCGCGCCGCCGTGCTGCTCGGCGCCTTGTGCGGGGGCCGCCTCGACGCGGCGCTGCGCGAGCGGTTGGAACACTACGCCAAGGCCCTAGGGCTCGCCTTCCAAGTGATGGACGACGTGTTGGATGCCGAGGGGCATACCGCCACGCTGGGCAAGACTGCCGGCAAGGATGCCGCCCAGGGCAAGGCGACCTACCTGACCCTCATGACACCCCGCGCGGCACGCGCCTATGCCGGAGAGCTGATCGACACGGCACGGGCAGCGATCGAACCGCTGGGCGAGCGCGGGCGGCGCCTGGCCGAGATCGCCCGCTTCGTGGTGGAGCGGTCGTTTTGACGTCATTGCTCGCACGCATCGCTTCACCCCGGGACCTGAAGTCCTTGGACACGGCGGCGCTCAAACGCCTGGCCGAGGAGCTGCGCGCTTTCATCATCGCCTCGGTGGCGAAGACGGGTGGCCATCTCGCCTCCAACCTGGGTGTGGTCGAGCTCACCATCGCCCTGCACCGGGTGTTCGACACCCCGGAGGATCGCATCGTCTGGGACGTCGGTCACCAGACTTATGCCCACAAGATCCTCACCGGCCGGCGTGAGCGCATGCATACGCTACGCCAGACCGATGGGCTGTCGGGCTTCACCAAACGCGAGGAAAGCCCCTACGACAGCTTCGTGGCAGGACACTCCAGCACCTCGATCTCTGCCGCCCTCGGCATGGCCATGGCCGCCAAGCTGCGCGGCGAGGATCGCCGTGTGGTGGCAGTGATCGGCGACGGCGCCTTGACCGCTGGCATGGCCTTCGAGGCACTGAACAATGCTGGGGCCACCGACGTCAACCTGCTGGTGATCCTCAACGACAACGAGATGTCCATCTCGCCCAATGTCGGGGCACTCAACAACTACCTGACCCGTCTGCTCTCGGGCCGCTTCTACAATGCCGTGCGGCGTCGCGGCGAGAAGTTGCTCGCCAATCTCCCCCCGCTGCACGAACTGGCCCGACGCGCCGAGGAACACGTCAAGGGCATGGTCACCCCAGGCACCCTGTTCGAGGAATTCGGCTTCAACTACCTGGGGCCGATCGACGGCCACGACCTCGACGTGCTCATCGAGACCCTGGAGAACATCCGCGCCCTCAAGGGCCCGCAGTTCCTGCACGTGGTCACCCAAAAGGGCAAAGGCTACCGCCCGGCCGAGGACAATCCCTGTCTTTACCACGGCGTCGGCAAGTTCGAGCCCGCCGCAGGCCTCGCTGCCAAAGCTTCTCATCGCCCGACCTACACCGAGGTGTTCGGCGCCTGGCTCAACGACATGGCCGACGCCGACGCGCGGCTCATCGGCATCACCCCGGCGATGTGCGAGGGCTCGGGCTTGGTCGAGTTCGCCAAGCGTCACCCACAACGCTATTTCGACGTTGGCATTGCCGAGCAGCACGCGCTGACCTTCGCCGCCGGACTGGCCTGCGAAGGCTACCGGCCAGTGGTCGCCATCTACTCCACCTTCCTGCAGCGCGCCTACGATCAACTGATCCACGACATCGCCCTGCAAAACCTGCCGGTCATGCTGGCGATCGACCGAGCCGGTCTGGTAGGCGCGGATGGCCCCACCCACCACGGGGCCTTCGACCTGAGCTATCTGCGTTGCATCCCCAACCTGCTGCTTGCCACCCCCTCGGATGAGAATGAATGCCGGCGACTGCTCACCACCGCCTACCAGTATGAAGGCCCCAGCGCCGTGCGCTACCCGCGCGGCCAGGGGCCCGGTGCCCTGCTCGAGCCGGGGCTCGAGCCGCTGCCCGTGGGCCGCGGCATCGTCCGCCGGGAGGGTCGGCATGTGGCCTTGATCGCCTTTGGTAGCCTGGTGGCGCCGGCGCTCACGGTGGCCGAACGGCTCGATGCGACGGTGGCCGACATGCGCTTCGTCAAACCGCTCGATCTCGACTTGCTGCGCGAGCTCGGCAGCACACACACACACCTCGTAACCCTGGAGGAAAACGCGCTGATGGGCGGTGCTGGCAGCGCGGTGGCCGAGGCTCTGGCAGCGATGGGCATCGTGCGGCCGATCCTGCACCTGGGACTGCCCGACCGTTTCGTCGAACACGGAGAGCCGGCCACCCTACTCGCCCGCTGCGGACTCGATGCGGGCGGGATCGAGGCCGCCGTGCGGAACTTTTTTGTTGAGTAGTTTACTCAGGTATTGTCGCCCGTTATCATACGGGCAAACGATGCACGAGGAATCCATGATGACCGGCAATGTCTGCGAGGCCGTGTGCGACACCGCGGCCCCCTGCCCCAGTACACACACCATGCCCGATGTCCAGAGCTATCCGGACTCGCGCCAGATCGCCATCGACAAGGTAGGCATCAAGTCCATTCGCCACCCGGTGCGCGTGGCCGACAAGGCCGGTGGCGTGCAGCACACCGTGGCCACCTTCAACATGTACGTCTACCTGCCGCACCACTTCAAGGGCACGCACATGTCCCGCTTCGTCGAGATCTTGAACGGCTATGAGCGCGAGATCTCGGTGGAGAACTTCGAGGACATGCTGCGGCGTATGGTCTTGCGCTTAGAGGCCGAGTCGGGCCACATCGAGATGAGTTTTCCCTACTTCATCAACAAAAAGGCGCCGGTCTCCGGTGTAGAAAGCCTGATCGACTACGAGGTGACCTTCATTGGCGAAATCAAGGAAGGCCGCTACCAGCAGCAGATCAAGGTTTTGGTGCCGGTCACCAGTCTGTGCCCCTGTTCGAAGCAGATTTCCGACTATGGCGCCCACAACCAGCGCTCACACGTGACCCTGACGGTGCGCACCAACACCTTCGTCTGGATCGAGGACATCGTCCGCATCGCCGAGAAGAACGCCTCCAGCGAGCTCTATGGGTTGCTGAAGCGCCCCGACGAGAAATACGTCACCGAGCGGGCCTATGACAACCCCAAGTTCGTCGAGGACCTGGTGCGCGACATCGCCGCTGAGCTCAACCGCGACGAGAGAATCGACGCCTATGTGGTGGAGGCGGAGAACTTCGAGTCCATCCATAATCACTCCGCCTACGCGCTGATTGAAAGAGACAAGACCATCAACGCCTGAGGGTCTCGAAGTCCCGGCCGTCTACGGGGTCGCATCCCCGCTCGCGCGGAATGCAATCACAGCAGACGCCGTCAGTAACGCTGCATCAGCACGAGAGTGTCGCCCTCGCGCTGCATGTTGGTGCGGTTGAGGAAGCTCATCCCCAGCAACGGCAGCGACAGCGCATCGTCGTCCACCACCAGGGCGTCTAACAGATTGACGCCGATGTCGCCGAGCCTGAGGGTGTTGATCACCACCCGGTGGGCGCGGGCCTGCCCGTTGGCGGTGTTGATCACCACCGGCGTCGCGTTGACCAAGTTCACCCCGGCACGGCGGGCAACGCTCGCCGGTAGGGCCACCAGGCTGGCCCCGGTGTC
>CALAMX010000104.1 GCA_937925755.1 uncultured Burkholderiales bacterium | reverse complement strand
CCGACTTCCTGGTCTTCCGCCGCGGCGGCGAGCTTTACGTCATGCTGCCGCGCGCGTTGCGCGAGGCGATGCAAAAGCGCCTTGCGATGTTCGTTCTGCGGGCACGGGTGCGCCTTGCCGATGCCTCGGATACCTGGGTCGCCCTCGGGTTGAACGGCGCCGGTGCCGACGTGCTGGTGCGCGAGTCCTTTGGGCGCGTCCCAGACGCCCCCATGGACGTAGTGCAAACCCCGAACGGCTGGGTGGTGCGACTGGGCGAGCAGCGCTTCGATGTCTTCATCACCCCGCCGGCGGCCCCCGAGCTCTGGCAGGACTGGTCGGCCCGGGCCAAACCAGTGGGTGCGCCCGCTTGGGATTGGCTGACCATCCGCGCCGGGGTGCCGGTCATCCTACCTCAAACACAGGACCATTTCGTCCCGCAAATGGTGAATCTGGAGGTATTGGGCGGGGTGAGCTTCAACAAGGGCTGCTACCCGGGTCAGGAGATCGTCGCGCGCAGCCAGTATCTGGGCCGGCTCAAGCGGCGCATGTATCTCGCCCATGTCGAGGCCGCGGCGGCGCCCGGTAGCGAGCTCTTTAGCCCCGATCTGCCGGGCCAGGCCTGTGGCATGGTGGTCAATGCCGCGCCGGCCCCGACGGGAGGGACGGATGTGCTGGCGGTCATGCAGGTGTCGAGCTATGCGAGCGGCGAGGTCCGACTGGGCAGTCCCGACGGCCCGCGCCTCGTTTTCCAACCGCTGCCCTACGAACTGCCGGACTGAACCGCGCTGACCTCATGCGCCACACCTATTGCGTCTGGTACCGCGTAACAGACGATGATCCAGAGACCGAACGCCTGGTACGCGGCCTGATGTCACGGCTGGCCTGCCGTACCGGTGTCGCCGGCCGGCTCATGCGCAAACGCGACGAGCCGCGTCTGTGGCTGGAGCTGTACGAAGGGGTTGTCGCGCCCGCCGCCTTCGAGTCGGCCATGCGCGAACTCGTCGCCGCCTACGATGTGGACATGTTCTTAAGCGGTGAGCGGCGCATCGAATGCTTCGTCGAGGTCACGTCCATGGCCGCACGCTGTCAGATAGAGGCTGGCGCATGAGCCGCCAGCCGGGCGAGCGCCGCCAGCAGATCCTGCAGGCCCTGGCGCAGATGCTGGAGGAGCCGCAACCCGAGAGGATCACCACCGCTGCGCTGGCGCAGCGGCTGCAGGTGTCGGAGGCGGCCCTCTATCGCCATTTCGCCAGCAAGGCGCAGATGTACGAGGGCCTCATCGAGTTCATCGAGCAGGCCTTGTTCAGCCGCATCAACCGCATCGTCAGCGAGGAGGCGCACGGCGTGCGCCAGCTCTACACCATCCTGACCCTGCTTCTGGCCTTCGCCGAAAAAAACCCCGGCATGACCCGGGTGCTGGTAGGGGAGGCGCTCGTGCACGAAAACGAGCGGCTGCAGGCGCGTGTGAGTCAGCTACATGACCGGCTCGAAGCGGTGTTGCGCCAAAGCCTGCGCATCGCCGCCAGCCAGCCGGCCTCGCCCGTGCCCCCGGATGCCACGGCGGCGCTTGCCAATGCCCTCATCTGCTTCGTGCTCGGGCGCTGGCATCAGTTTGCGCGCAGCGGCTTCAAGCGCCTGCCGACCGAATACTGGCAGGCTCAGTCGGCCTGGCTGCTTCCCCCGGCAGAGGGTTCTGCTGAATAACCCGCGGGGCTGCGCTGGCACAGTCGCGAGCCCTCTGTCCTCAGTCTTTTGTCTTCCGCTTTTGACAAACCGGACAATGTGGGTCGCGTCGGACTCGGATCGTGCGCCATTGAGCGTTCAGACTGTCGATCAGCAAAAGGCGGCCACTCAAGCTTTGGCCAACGCCGATGAGCAATTTCAGGGCTTCGGCGGCTTGCAGGCTGCCCACCACCCCGACCAGGGGGGCGAAGACGCCGAACTCGGCGCAGCGCATCTCGCCCGTCTGCCCCTCCACGGGGAATAAGCAGGCGTAACAGGGGGCGTCGGCCTGGCGCAGGTCGAAGACGCTTACCTGACCGTCGAAACGCACCGCGGCGCCGGAGACCAGCGGCCGCCGGTGGGCGACACAGGCGGCGTTGATGGCATAACGGGTGGCGAAGTTGTCGCTGCAATCGAGCACGACGTCGGCCTGTGCCACCGCTTGATCCAGGGCCTCTCCCGCCAGCCGGGTCTCTAGCGGTAGCACGCTGACCTCCGGATTCATCGCCCGCATGCGGCGCGCGGCAGAAAAGGCCTTGTTCTCCCCCACACTCGCCATGTCATGTGCGATCTGCCGCTGCAGGTTGCTCAGGTCCACACGATCGTGGTCGGCCAGGGAGATGCGGCCTACGCCCGAGGCGGCGAGGAAGAGGGCGGCCGGCGAGCCCAGGCCGCCGGCGCCGACGATCAGGGCGTGGGCGGCGTGCAGCCGGCTCTGGCCCTCGACGCCGATTTCGTTGAGCAGGATGTGGCGCGAATAGCGCAGCAGTTGCTCGTCATTCATGGCTAGGCCGCTTTCTCACCTGGCCACCCCGACTCAAGGCGCCCCTACTTGTACTGCCGCCACTCCGGCGGCGTGTCGTCGTGGTCGCCGTGTAGGCGCTGGTCCCAGACCTGGATGTGCGGTTTGAAGTTCTTGGTGCAGACCTCGGGGCAGCAAAGATTCTCACGCTGCACGCGCTCGACGTGGTAGATGAGGGCGCGCTTGATCTTGATGAGCAGGCTCACCTCCAAGTGGAAGCCTTGCTCGCAAAGCAGGCTCTCCAGGTCCTCCAGGCAATGGTCGGAGAGGTCGTATTGTACGGTGAGCTGACGCTCGCCGCTGCGCAGCACGGACAGGCGCGGCAACGCAGAGAGCAGGGCGTGCGCGCGCTCGGTCTGGGCGGGCGGCGTGGGGTGAAAGACGATATCCCGCTGTTTGCGGGTGTCATCCGGAGGTATCATGCGCGGCGAGCATCGTCATGCATGCGCAGTCGCGCGGTGACCGACGACGGGCCAAGTCGGGATCGGCGTCGGATCGGTGCAGCGCGTGCAATGGATGCCTTGCGCAATGCCCATCGTCATGCCCATCGCTGCGTCAACGCGCCTGCAGCAGGTTGAGTCCCTTGAGCAGAATCAGCGCCTGGTTGAACTGATAGTCGTTACGGGAGATGATCTCACGTGTCTCGGGCTGTTTCTCCGTCTTCTCGTCCTTAGGGGCCTTGTCCTTGTCGGTCTTGACGGGCGTCTCTTCCTTGCCGTTGGACAGATGCCGACTCAGATCGGCCTCGCGCACGGCAAGCGACGCAGCGCCGTCTGCCGCGGCGGTGACCGTCGCCTCCTCGACGACGATGTCGGGGGCGATGCCCTTGGCCTGGATGGAGCGACCCTTGGGCGTGAAGTAGCGGGCGGTGGTGAGCTTGATGGCGGCACCGTTGTTGAGCGGTAGGATGGTCTGCACCGACCCCTTGCCAAAGCTCTGCGTGCCGACGACCAAGGCCCGCTTGTGATCTTGCAAGGCACCGGCGACGATCTCTGAGGCCGAGGCCGAACCGCCATTGACGAGCACGACCATGGGCGCGGTCTTGGCCCAGGTCGGCACGCGCGCGAGGTAGTCCTTGTCGCCCGAGCGAGAATAGTGCTCGCGTGAGTTGTTCAGGCGCATGCGCGCGTCCTCACTGCGGCCGTCGGTGTAGACCACCAGCTCGCCGGGCTTTAAGAAGGCGCCGGCCACGCCGACGGCGGTGTTGAGCAGCCCACCGGGGTTGTTGCGCAGATCCAGCACCAGGCCGCTCAATGGCCCCTTGTTTTGCGCCTCCAGGTCGCGCAGGGCATCCACCAGGGCCGCGCCGGTCTGTTCCTGGAACTGGGTGATGCGCACGTAGCCGTAGCCGGGTTCGATCAACTGGTGTTTCACGCTCTTGATCTTGATGACCGCGCGCGTGAGGGTCACTACGATGGGCTTGGCTTCGCCCTTGCGCATGATCGTGAGGGTGATCGTGGTGCCGGGCTTGCCGCGCATGCGCTTGACCGCCTCGTTGAGGCTCATACCCTTCACGGGGGTCTCGTCCAGTTTGATGATGAGGTCGCCGCTCTTGATGCCGGCGCGGTGCGCGGGGGTGTCCTCGATGGGGGCGACCACCTTGACGAAGCCGTCCTCCATGCCGACCTCGATGCCCAAGCCGCCGAACTCACCTTGGGTGCCGACCTGCAGCTCTTTGAAGGCCTCGGGGTCCAGATAGGCGGAATGCGGATCGAGCCCCGAGAGCATACCGTTGATCGCCTCGGTGATCAGCTTTTTGTCGTCGACCGGCTCGACGTAGTCGCTCTTGATCTTGCCAAAGATCTCGGTGAAGGCGCGCAGGTCCTCGACCGGTAGCCCCTCGCGCTCGCGCTGGGCCACAGCAGGGTAGTTCAACGTCAGCGCCGCGCCCAACAGGGCACCCAATGCCAGCAGGCCGAATTGCTTGAATCTGGAGAACTTCATAGGGCTCACACTTAACACATCTATCTAACCGGCATGCCGGGCTTGACCCAGGTCAGCGGGTCGAACGGTCGGCCCTGGCGGCGCAACTCGAAATAAAGACCGGTATCGACCTGGCCGCCCGTGTTGCCGACTGAAGCGATGACATCCCCGGCGCGCACGAGTTCACCCGCCTGCTTATACAGGCTTTCGTTGTTGCTGTACAGGCTCAGATAGCCGTCGCCGTGGTCGATGATCATGATGTTGCCGAAGCCGCGCAGCCAGTCGGCGAAGACCACCCGCCCGTTGCCGACGGCCCGCACCTCACGGCCGGCCGGCGCGCGGATGAACAGGCCCTTCCAGGAGGGGCCACCACCCTCACGCGCCTGGCCAAAGCGGGCGATGATCTCTCCGGCCACTGGCAGGGCGAGCCGCCCCTGTAATTTTGCGAACTCCAGTCCTGCGAGGCTGGCGTCGGCCACCTCGGTGACTGCCTCGCCGGGCCGGGGGGCTGGGGTGCCGGGCTTGCGCGCTGGGTGCGAGGGTCTTGCCGCCAGACGGGCAAGGCGCTCGATCAGGCGGGTCAGGCGTTGCTCGTCCCGCACCAGGGTGTCGACCTGACGGCGCTGGCTGCGGATCTGTTCGGAGAGCCTGTCGAGCACGGCCTGGCGCTCGCGTTTTTCCGCCTCCAACTGGCGTCTGAGCGCAAGCTGCTCAGCGCGGGCCTCATCGAGCTCGGCCTTGCGCGCGCGGGTTTGCGTCTCCAGGGTGTGCAAGCGTGCCAGCGCGGACTGGTGGGTGCGGATGAGGTCCTGGCGTGCCTGGCCGATGTAGCGCAGATAGGCGAGCTGGCGCGAGACCTCGGCCGGATCGCGCCCACTCAGCAGCAGACGCAGGGCATCGCGCTCGCCCTGGACATGCCACGCTCGCAAAAGCGTGGCCAGGGCCGACTGCTGTGCCTCGAGGTCCGCGCGGGCCTTGCCGGCAGCGGCGTTGAGCTCCGCGAGCTCCCGGTCGAGTGCGCGCAGGCGATCGTGCAGCTCGCGCAGGTTGCGGTTGACGTCGGAGATGCGCCGCTCGGACTGCTTGAGGGCGTCGGCCGCCTCGGAGCGGTCGCCAGCCGCCTGCTCGATCTCCCGCTTGAGTTGCTCGATGCGCTGACGCAGCGCCTCGAGCTCCTGTCGCTTGCCGTCGAGGCTGCCCCAGGCCGGCAAGGCCAGACTCAACAGCAGCAGCAGGCGAAGGATCAACAAGGGGCAGGCTCGGTATGGATGCGCATCCACAGGCCCCCGTGCGCGCGACTTACTCGTCCGCGAAGACGATCAGCGGGTGGCCGGTCATTTCCATCGGCTGCGGCAGCCCCATCATCTTGAGCAGGGTCGGCGCCACGTCCTCCAGCGCCCCCTCCTCGGCGACACGGGCAGGACGGCCGATGTAGACGAAGGGTACCAGGTTGGTGGTGTGGGCGGTATGCGGCTGGCCAGCGGCCTCGTCGAGCATGCACTCGGCGTTGCCGTGGTCGGCGGTGATCAACACCTCCCCGCCGATCGCCTGCATGGCTGGCACCACACGACCGAGACAGGCGTCCACCGCCTCGATGGCGCGCCGTGCGGCGTCGAGGTCGCCGGTGTGGCCGACCATGTCCGGATTGGCGTAGTTGCAGATGATGGCATCGAAGCGGCGCGATTCGATCGCCTCGATGAGCCGGTCGGTCACTTCATAGGCGCTCATCTCGGGTTTGAGGTCGTAGGTGGCCACGTGTGGCGAGGGCACCATGATGCGCTCCTCGCCCGGAAACACCGTCTCCACGCCGCCGTTGAAGAAGTAGGTCACGTGCGGATACTTTTCCGTCTCGGCAATGCGCAGCTGCCGCAACCCCAGGTTGGAGATGTATTCGCCGAAGCTGTTGCGGATGCGCTCGGGCGGGAAGGCGACCAGCACGTCGAACTCCTCGCTGTAGCTGGTCAGTGTGCAATAGGCGGAGAGCCTGGGCACGTATTCGCGCTCGAACTCGGCGAAGTCGGGGGCGACGAAGGCGCGGGTGAGCTGGCGTGCGCGATCGGAGCGGAAGTTCATGTAGACGACGGCGTCGCCATCGTGCATGCGCACCGGTGTCTCGCCCGCCGGCACGATGGCCGTGGCCTTGACGAACTCGTCGGTCTCGCCCCGTGCATAGGCGAGCGCCAGGCCCTCCAGCGCGGTCGGTGCCATGAACTCGGCGCGGCCTAAGGTGATCAAGTCATAGGCCTGTTTCACGCGTGGCCAGCGCCGGTCGCGGTCCATGGCGTAGTAGCGGCCGATGATCGAGGCGATACGGCCGCGGCCCAGCCTGTCGAGTTTCTCCTGCAGGCGCTGGAGATAAATGTCGGCGCACTTGGGCGGTGTGTCGCGCCCGTCGAGAAAGGCGTGCACATAGAAGCGTGTAAGGCCCTCGCGTACGGCCATCTCCAGCATGGCGTGGATGTGGTTCTCGTGACTGTGCACGCCCCCGTCGGAGACCAGGCCGAAGATGTGCAGTGCGCCGCCCGAGTGCTTGACCCGGCGTATGGTCTCGAGGATGGCGCGGTTTTCGAAGAAGTGACCGGACTGGATCGCCAGATCGATGCGCGTGAAGTCCTGGTAGACCACGCGGCCGGCACCGATGTTGAGGTGGCCCACCTCGGAGTTGCCCATCTGCCCGCGCGGCAGCCCCACGGCCGACTCGGAGGCGTTGATGAGGGTGTGGGGATACTCGCGCCAATAGCGGTCCCAGTTGGGTTTGTGGGCGATGGCGATGGCGTTGTAAGGGTCGTCTTCCCGGTAGCCGAAACCATCCAGGATGATGAGGAGTACAGGTCTGACTGCTGGGGGCATCAGTATATTTTATTAGATTTTTGGCGCCTTTTACATCGACATTTTATTATATTTGGATAAAGCCTTGCCCCGATCCGGGGGTTGCATTATGGTTACAGGTTTGTCAGGGGGATGTGCCCACATGCTCTCCAGCGAACTCATCGAGAAAGACGAACACATCGAGCAGGCCTCCCGTGCGCTGAAGGCCATGTCGCACCCGCTCAGGCTCAAGATCCTCTGCGTGCTGGGCGACCGCGAGATCAGCGTACAGGAAATCGTCGACCACGTGGGCACCTCGCAGAGCAACATCTCCCAGCACTTGGCCATCCTGCGGGACAAGGGTGTGCTGCGCACGCGCAAGGATGCCAATCGGGTGTACTATCGGGTGAGCGATACCCGCACCTTACAGCTCATCCGCATGATGCGCGACGTCTTCTGCGGTTTTAGCAAATGAGTACGTCTGCGTCCTGCCGCTGCCCGAAGTTTGCATAAATACTTTTGATAAAGTATATTAGCCGATACTAATATACTGGTCGCCACTCGCATCCGCGGCCGGTTACCTGCATGATGCGCATTGCGCATCCCGAGGAGGAAAACGGTGATGACCTTGAATGCACTGCGGCGGCAGGCCCTGCTGCTGGCCCTGGGTCTGATGCCCGTCCTAGTTCGGGCGGAGACGCTCGACTTCCGGCAGTGCGTGGAAGTCGCGCTGGCGCAGAACCCCGAACGCATGGCCAGTCGTAGCCAGATCGCCCAGGCCGAGGCGGGGCTCAGACAGGCTGAGGCGGGGCGCTTGCCGCGCCTGAACCTCTCGCTCACCGCCACGCACACCAACGATCCGCTTGCCGCCTTCGGCCTGAAGCTGGGGCAGGAGCGGGTGAGTGCTGGGGACTTCGACCCTGCGCGCCTCAATGATCCCAAGGGCATAAACAATCTGAATACACGCGCCGAACTGGTCTGGCCGGTCTATACCGGCGGCCAGGTCGAAAGCGCCGCGGCGCAGGCGCGCGCCTTGCTCCGCGCCGCCCAGTCGGGTGATGTCGCAGCCCGCCAGCAGTTGATCCAGCAGGTGCTCGCCGCCTACCAGGGCGTGCATACCGCCCGCGCTTATGTGCGCGTGGCAGAGCAGGCGGTGGCCGCGGCCGAGGAGTCGGTGCGGGTGACGCAGCGCCTGCACCAGCAGGGCATGGCGGTGAAAAGCGATGTGCTGTCCGCCCGCGTCCACCTGGAGGACGCCCGCGTGCGCCTGGCCGAGGCGAAGAACGGCGTGGCGGCAGCGCTCGATCGGCTCAAGCTGTTGCTGGGCAAGTCGCTCGACGATGCCCTCGACGTCGGACCGCCGGTCTTACCGCGTCTGCTCGCGGCCAGTGAGCAGGATCTGCGGCGCCAGGCCATCGAGGGGCATGCCCAAATCGCCGCGCTGCGTGCGCAAATGGAGGCGGCTGGCGCCGCGGTCGAGGCGGTGCGTGCCGGCCGGCGCCCACAGGTGAGCCTGCTGCTGCGCCAGGACTTCAACGACAAAGGCATCGGCCTGGATGCCAGCAGCCAGACCGTCGCCGCTATGCTGACCTGGACGGCCTTCGACGCCGGGGCAACACACGCCGCGATCGACCGCGCCGAGGCGGGACGTCAGGAGATCGCTGCCCGGCTGCGTCAGGCCGAGGACGGGATCGCCCTGCAGGTGGCCGATGCGCGCCGGCGGGCGCTCGAGGCCGAGGAGCGCCTGGCGGCGCGCGAGCTGGCGGTGGAACAGGCCGAGGAGGCGAGCCGTATCGTCAAGCGCCGCTATGAAAACGCCATGGCCACGGTCGTCGAACTGCTCACGGCCCAGACCCAGCTCGACCGGGCGCGCGCCGAGGTGGTCGCCGCCCGTCACGACCTTGCCTTGCGTCGCGCCGAGCTGCAACGGGCCGTCGGCGTCCTGAATCCCGATCAGATCTGAGGAAGCGCCATGCCTACATCGAAAATCATCCTGTTGCTGACCGTGATATCGCTCTTGTCCGGTTGCGGTGCCGAGGACAAGACGCGAACGGCCGGGGGTGATGGGCGCAGCGTCCAAGCCCGGGTTGAGGTGGTGACGGCAAGCGAGCTGCCCACTTATCACGCCGCGCCGGCCACTGTCGTGGCGCGTGAGCGGGTGGAGGTGGCCTCACGCCTGATGGGCTATATCCGCGAGATCAACGTGGTCGAGGGGACGGTGGTGAAGGCCGGCCAACGCCTGTTCACCGTCGATCCCCTCGATGTCGAGGGGCAATTGGCGCAGGCGCGCTTGGCCGTCGAGCTCGCTGAGAATGCCTGGCGCGACGCATTGGCCGATTACGAGCGCCATGCGGCGCTCCTCAAGGAGGAGGCGGTCACGCGCCAGCAGTACGAAAAGATGAAGCTCAATCGCGACCTCGCTGCCACTCGACTGGCACAAGCCCGCGCCCAACTCGCGACCGCGGCCGGGCAGATGCGTTATGCCAGCGTAAACGCGCCGATTGCCGGTGTGGTCACGCGCAAGCTGGCCGACCGTGGCGATCTGGCCACGCCCGGTCAGCCGGTGATCGTCCTGGAATCGACCGGCCCCATGCAGGTGGAGACCCAGGTGCCGGAGGCGATCCTAGCGCGCATCAAGCCAGGGCAGTCGGTACGAGTCGAGATCGACGGACAGGCTGGACCGGTTGAGGCGCGCATCGCTCGCATCTCGCCGGCGGCCGACCCGGTGAGCCGCACCTTCTTGGTCAAGTTGGATGTCGCGCAGGCGGGGCTGAAGAGCGGCAGCTTCGCGCGCGTGCTCTTCCCCTTGGCCAGTCGCCAAGCGCTCACGGTGCCAGACAGCGCCCTCACCCAGCGCGCCGGTATCGAAGGCGTGTTCGTCGTCAACGCCGAGGGCATCGCCCAATTCCGCATGGTGCGTAGCGGCGAGCGTCGCGGCGGGCGGGTGGAAGTCCAGGCCGGGCTCACCCCGGGTGAGCGCGTCGTCGTCGAGGGCGCCGAGCGGCTTGCCAATGGCGACCACGTGTCGAGCACAAGCCCCAGCAATCCAGGCGAGGTGAGCGAGACGAGGCGTCTGCCCGGGGCTGGAGGCGCGACGCAAGCGCGTGGTGAGGCAGCTTTGCCCTCTCGAGGCGAGTTGACGCACAAAGTGACCGGATGAGGGCATCCATGGCGTCCAGCAACCACGAACGCAATGAGGGGATGAACATCGCCGGTCGCCTGGCCGGCGCCTTTCTGGAATCGAAGATCACCCCTCTGATGATCGTGTTCCTCTTCATGATCGGGGCGCTCGCTCTGATCATGACGCCGCGCGAGTACAACCCGCAGATCGTCGTGCCCGCGGCCAATATCATCGTCGCCAAGCCCGGTGCGAGCGCCGAGGAGGTGCACAACCTCATCGTCAAGCCGCTCGAGGCCATCATGAACGCGCAGTCTGGTGTGGACCACACCTTTGGGGTGGCGGCCAACGACGTCGGCATCGTCACCGTGCAGTTCGAGGTGGGCCAGGACCAGGAGGACAGCCTGGTCAAACTCTACAACCAGCTCATGCAGAACATGGACCGCATCCCGCCTGGGGCGATGCAACCGGTGGTGCGGCCGATCAACGTGGACGACGTGCCCATCCTCACCCTCACGCTCAGTTCGCAGGTGCACGACGAGGTCGTGTTGCGCGAGCTGGCGGCACGTCTGTTGGAACAACTGCGCAATGTGGAGGGGGTGTCCTTCACCCAGCTGGTCGGTGGCCGGCCACGCGCGGTGAACGTCTGGGTCGATCCGGAACGGCTGGCTGCTGCCCGGCTCAGCCTCGACCAGCTCGACCGCATGTTGCGCGGGGCCAATGTCGCCGCACCCCTGGGCGAACTCATCGCCGACAACCGCGCGCGTCCCCTGCGCCTGACCGGCTTCCTAGGTTCAGCGCGCGAGGTGGGCGAGATCGTGGTGGGCGTGCACGAGGGGCGACCGGTCTATCTGAAGGACGTGGCCCATATCGAGGATGCCGGATTGGAGGTCGAGGAGGCTTCCTGGATCGGCTTCAAGGGTCAGGGCGAGTTGCGACCGGCGGTTACCCTGGCCATCGCCAAGAAGGCCGGCACCAATGGGGTTACGGTGGCGCGCGCGGTGCTGACGAAACTCGAGGCGCTCAAGCGCCATGCCTTGCCCGCGGGGGTGGAGGTGACCGTCACGCGCGACGACGGCGAACGCGCCAACGCCGCCGTGAACCTGCTGGTGGAGCACCTGGGCATCGCCATTGCCACCGTCATCCTGCTCATGTGGTGGTTCCTGGGCTGGCGCGAGGCGGCCATCGTCACCATGACCATCCCGCTGATCTTGTTCATCGTCCTGGCGGTGGGCTATGTCTTAGGTCAGACCATCAACCGCATCACGCTCTTCGCCCTGATCCTGGCCTTGGGGCTGTTGGTGGACGACTCCATCGTGGTGATCGAGAACATCCACCGGCACCTGCACCACGGCAAGGAGAAACTCAAGGATTTTGGTCGTACCCTGGTCCTGGCGACCAACGAGATCGGCAACCCGACCAACGTGGCCACCCTGGCGGTGATGCTCGCCTTCATTCCCATGGCCTTCGTCACCGGCATGATGGGCCCCTTCATGCGCCCCATCCCGATCAACGTGCCAGTGGCCATGTTGGCCTCACTGTTCATCGCCTACTCGGTGGTCCCCTGGGCAGCACGTCGGGCCCTCAAGGGAAGCGCGCGCCGGGCGCTGGAAGAGACCCCGACCCTGGAGGACAAGGATCATGAAGCCAGGGACCCCCTGCGCCGGGCCTATCTCGCCGTCATCCAGCCGCTGATTGCCAGCGCTGCCAAGCGCAACGTCTTCTTCCTCGTCGTGCTGGTCCTGCTCGCCGGTGCTATGATCATGCCGGCCTGGCAGTTCGTGCGTCCGAGTGGCATGAATGGACCGCTCTCGCCGTTAGGCGTCGAGCTCAAAATGCTGCCGCATGACAACACCAACACCCTGCTGCTGCAGATCGACATGCCGGCGGGCACGGCGCTCGCCGCCACCGACCGGGTGGCTCGCGAGGTGGGTGCGGTCTTGGCGCGGCACCCGGAGGTGACCAATTACCAGGCCTTTCTCGGCATCCCGGCGCCGATCGACTTCGCCGCCCTGGTGCGCGGCGATCTGATCAAACGCGGCAGCCTTTTTGCCCAAATCCGGGTGAACCTGACCGACAAACATCATCGCTCGGTCAGTTCCCACGACATCGCCTATGCACTCAACGAGCAGCTCGATGCCGTGCGAAAGGCCTTTCCGCAGGCGAAGATCAAGATCTACGAAACGCCACCAGGACCGCCCGTGCCCTCGCAGGTCCTGGCCGAGCTCTACGGACCGGATTACGATCGCCTGCGCGCCGCCGCCGCCGAGATCAGCACTGCCTTTCGCAGCATCTATGGCCTGATCAACGTCGACGATACAGTGGGGGCGGACGTGGTCGGTTATGAGGTCAAGGTGGATGCCGAGAAGGCCCTGCTCGCCGGCATCACCCCGGGGCAGGTGGCCGAGTTGCTGCGTCAATACGTCTCCGGCCACAGTATCGGCACCCTGCACATCGAGGCGGCACGTGAACCGATCGAGATCCGCGTGCGCCTGCCGCGCGACAAGCGGACCAGCCCCGAAGCGCTACTGTCGCTGCGCGTGACCAACGCGCAGGGGGCGCAGGTCCCCCTGTCGGAGATCGCCCGCGTCGAGCAGGTCATCGAGGCCAAGCCGATCTATGGACGTGACCTCCACCCCATGGTCATGGTGGGCGGCGAGATGATCACTTCCAGCCCTGTCTATGCCGTGCTCGCCTTGGACCAGATGCTCGATGGCAAGCGACTGGAGAAGACTGGGCTCACCTTCACCACCGGCAACCTGGGCTTCGTCGAAGCGCAGCCCGAGGACGTGGCCGGCTACACCCTGCTGTGGGGCGGCGAGATGCGGCTCACGCTCGATGTCTTCCGCGACCTGGGCAGTGCCTTCATCGTCGCCTTGGTGCTGATCTATCTGCTGCTCACCGGCTACTACAAGTCCTTCATGCTGCCCTTCGTGGTGATGGGGGCGATCCCCTTGACCCTCATCGGCGTCTTCCCCGGCCACTGGCTGATGGGCCAGGCCTTTACTGCCACCTCCATGATCGGCGTCATCGCGCTCGCCGGCATCGTCGTGCGTAACTCGTTGCTGCTCATCGACTTCATTCTCGACTACCGCCGCCAGGGCTACAGCCTGGAAGAGGCGGTGATGGAGGCGGGCGCGGTGCGCTTCCGACCCATCCTGCTCACGGCCCTGGCCATCATCCTCGCCTCGGCCATCATGATCACCGATCCGGTGTTCGGCGGGTTGGCCATTTCGCTCATCTTCGGCACCTTTGCCTCGACGGCGCTCACCCTGGTGGTGATCCCGCTCATCTACTACCTGTGGCAGCGCCGTCTGCAACCGCGAACCGCTTGAATAGTCGGTCTTACTGTCTTGTTTGCAAGGAGGAAAACCATGACCATCGAACGCATCGTCCGCATCGTTGCCGGCTTCTTCATCCTGTTGTCGCTAGGGCT
>CALAMX010000103.1 GCA_937925755.1 uncultured Burkholderiales bacterium | reverse complement strand
AGCTTGCTGGCGATGATTTCACCCCACCACTCTGCTGCCGTATAGCGCGCCTGATAGAGCACGGTGCCCGTCTCGATCCGGGTGGAATTCGCGGCGATGGCGGCCGTGGCAGCGAGGCGTTTTTCTACGCGTCTCATGATGTCACCTAGGGCATCGATCAGGCGATCCACCTCGTCCACACCATAGAACTGCCCACGGCTGTTGAGGGCGGCATGCCAGTAATCATAGACGCGGGTGGCAACCCCAGCTATCGTGGAATCGGATGCATGTACTTTGGGCCAATTCTTCTCACCCAGAGCCTGCTTGCCATCGTAGGTATTGGTTCCCCAATCCTCACCCAGGACAAAGCTCATACCGGTGATGACGGCGTAGTTGACGAGATGCTGCCAAGTGGCGGGGTTGTTTCTCGGGTTCCATACTTGGGCCGTTTTCGTACCGGACTGGTCCGGCATGTAAGGGAGGAGGTTGTTTTCCAGATCCGGGACCAGATCACGCGCCCAGTAATAGAGGGCGAGGTCGGCAACGGTGTAGGCGTTTTTCTCGGGGGGCTTTGGAGCCAGAGGGTAATCCATATAAGGTACCCGCGGCACATAAGCGATGGCAAACCCCGACTCGCCAAGGTCAAAGGCCGTGCTGTCAACATCCCCCTCGGCGGGCAGCGGGGGGCTGTGGTAAGCGTCCCGACTCTGTCCGTCACTGACTATGATGTGCACATTGTCCCGGCAGGAGCGGGCGGGGTTGGCCGTGCCTGGCACGCTGTCAGGGTTCTCGCAATAGCGCTGCAGGTGCGAGAGATAGTCGCCGGCACGTTTCATCGCCGCGCGCATCGATACATTAAGGCCTATGTCGCCGCTACCCAGCCGAGACAGCCATCGGTAGAAATCGTCCCTGTGCGTGCCCTGGAAAGGCTTCAGGCTGTTGTCAACCAAATCCCCTGTCCGGTCCTTGCAGTTCGAACCCGACAGGTCCCTGCAATAGTTACCATCGAGCAGGCTATTCCCCTGCCAGGCCAGGCGTATCTTGCCCTCCAGTTTGGGCATCGTCAGGTGCAGGGCCGTGATGGTGGCAAGGTAACGGGTACGGTAGAAGGAATACCAGTTGGCGAAGTTCTGCCGCTCTTCGGCACCGACCCAAACGATACTGTAGCAGTCATCATTCGTCTTATCGACGACAGGGTCACATCCGGGGCCGGGATTGAACCTGTAGTAATAGGCCGGAACCGGCGCATCTGCTGTCGGGAATGGCTTGCCTGGGCCAACGTCCGAATGCGGATGAAGAGTGGGTTGCTCGATCCGATTAACAGGGTCATAGTACAAAGTGGGCCGGTAGGCCTCACCGAGGTTGACCACCCCCGATTCGGGGTCGTAACCATTTTTCCAGGCCGATCCATATGCAGTCGTGTAGTCGCTGCCATCCGGTTTCTTGGGGGCCTGATAGGTGATTGCCGGGTTGTAGTACAGAGGGTTGAAATGGGAAGAATAGACATGACGTCTATCGCAAGGGAATAATTCGCTACAAAACAGATACGGCGGCGTGGCATACCGCATGGAGCCGTTTTCCTCCACGGTCAGGATGACGTTGGGGGCTGGTGGCGAGGGGATGATGAGCGGCTTGGTAGCGATGTCCGCCGCCTCCGAGTTGAGGACAGCGAGGAAGAGCAGGCTCGCCAGCAGTCGTCGGGCGCTGGAAAGATCGTATCCATTTGCTTTCATAAGCGACTCCCTCCTCAATGTCTTGTGCCTGCCATCCAGTCTCAATCCGCGCGCAGCCGTAGATGCGACTGCAGCATGACCACGGTGCGCTCGCTCAACCCGACACCGCGGGCGGTCACCCGGTAGTGGCGGTAGGTGCGCGCGGTTTCCACCGGCAGACCGCGGCGCAAGCTCTCGGCCGCGCCCGGCGTCTCGTTGATCTCGGCGGCGAGCTGCTCGGCGATGCAGCGCGGCTGGCTCGCCACCAGTGGCAGGCCGTCATACTCGCGAATCGCCGGCACAGGCGCCGTCCAGCCGCTCCAATTGGCCTGCCAGCGGGCCGGGTCCACGTTGCTGTAGAAGCCGCCGTCGCCGCCCGTGGCATTGAAGGTGGTCGTATTCGGGTTGCTGGTGATGGCCGCTTCGCACAGCCGCAGCGCCGCCTCCGCGGCCTGGAAGGCGCGGATGCGGTCGCGGGCATTGGCGGCCATGCGCTCTTCCAGCAGGCTGGTGCCCATTGCGGTCAGGCCCAGGAGGGTGAGCAGGACCATGAGGATCATACCCACCACCAGGGTTGCGCCGCGCTGGCGTGTCAGCGGGGAGAACCGAGCAGGAGCAGGGAGCGGTTTCATCTCAACGTAGTCGATTGCGCAGACCGAAGGTGCTGGTGAAGACATAGAGCAGTCTCCTAGCCTGGACATCGGGGTCTGCGTCCGGGTCGAAATCGTTGTTGCCATCGTTGTCGCGATCCCAGAACACCATCTGGGGACCAGTAGCGACACCGTCTTTGTGGCTGCGCAGCAACAGACTCACGCGTACGGCCAGGACCCGTGCCCAGTCGCTCACTTTGTCGGCGGTGACATAGACATCCACGGCGCCGTCGCCGTTGCTGTCGACGCCATAGACGATCTGCATGTCCTTGACGTTTTCCACCACCTCCTGGTCGGTACCGTTCACCGCGCGATAGAGCGACCGATGCGGCGGATTCCCGGCAGGATTGGTGTATATCCTGTAGGCGATCGACTCGAACGGAAAGACCAGCGCATCGGCACCATAGGCCTTGCCGAGGTTGTCGCTGGTGTTGTACCCACCAGCAGCCGCATGTTTGATCGTGATCGCGCCTGTATTGACGTCCTCGGAGTTGCGGAAGAGATCGGCTTTGAGACAATCGGCGATGAGGAAATAGGTGCCCGCAGCGTGTTGCCGCGGGCTCGCAGGTATGGGAATGGGGTCGTCGACATTCGTCATCGGTGCCGAGAGCGCGGCACCTCGACCATCCACCCGCATCAGGCGCAGGCTGTCGGCGCCGGTATCGCCTTCCGTGCCCTCCAGGACGTTGGCGGGTGTCGGCACGGCAACCGGGGCGCCGACGTTGGCAGCCGCGTTGATCGGCACCTCGCCCAGGGCACCGCAGCCGATATAGCCGACCATGCGCAGGTCCTGCCCCAGGACCTCCATGGCGTAGCGTCCGTTCTCCTGCAGGCGTGCCACGCTATCCAGGGTGCGATAGGTCTGACGATTACCGACGTAGAGGTAACCCATGGCCGCCAACAGGAGCAGCCCCAAGGCAAGGGCGATCATCAGCTCGACCAGGGTCAGGCCAGACTGCCGGCAGCGGGGGGGCAGTAGGCAATCCATCACAGCTCCGTGACGAGCTTGAACTCGGCCGTGCCACCACCAATCGCCGCCTCGCTCCATTGCACGACGACGGTGGCCACACCGGTCGCAGTAACGGCAATGGAGCCATCGCCGGCAGGCAGGCTCTCGATTTGGGTGAGCCAGCCGGCCCGATCGCGATCCGGCAGGGATGTGCCGGTTGGTTTGTCGGCGGCTATGGTCAGGTCATAGTCGCCGGCGACGGCCGCCGTCCGGTTCACCCGCATGCGATCGACGATGTCGTAGGCATATTGCGCCGCCTGCGCGCGCAGCATGGCGCTGTGGCCGTTTTTCAGGGCGGCGTTTTGCAGACCGGCCAGACCGAGGATGCCGAAGGAGAGGATCACGATGGCAACCAGCACTTCCAGGAGGCTGAAGCCTTGCTGCGCGACGCACGAACGATTGGTGGAGCCACCCTGCACGACTGAGCGCGCGGGCGCATCGCGGTGTTGCGCGGCGTCGTCCGCGGCCGCTCGCCTACGCTCGTTTGACTGTAGGTTGCCTGGCTTCACCGGCTTAGCTACAAGTCTCTGCATCTTCGCTCGCAACAAGTCTCTGCATCTTCGCTCGCATTTTCGCAGTCACAGACGCAGACACGGGCGCGCCCGGTGCCGATGACCTTGATCTGGCGAGCAGGGGTTGTCTCACCACCATAGTGCAGAAAAAAACTCCCCCCAACACTGTTGGTGATGCGACCGTCGGGTTGGTAAGTGATGCGGTTCGTAAAGTCGTTCGTGTTCAGGGTGACGCCAGCAGGCAAGGCATGATAGACACGAATGATCTCCTCCCCGGCATCCACGTTGTTGTCATCGTTTGGGTTCGTGAAGACGATCCAGCCTGCTTGCCACGGTTGAGTGGTCGTACAGTTGGTCCCGGTGCCGCTTCGGCAGATAGACACTCTGACCCCCCGACGTATCGCCTCGCTACGAGCGTAGTTCAGGGCACCCATGAGCTCGCTCACTGAGCTGTCTATACGGTTGCGCCGGAAGAAATCCTGAAACCCCGGCACCGCGATGGCCATGAGGATCACGGCGATGCTGAGGGTGACCAAGAGCTCGATGAGGGTGACTCCGGTGTGTCGATTGATTGTCATGGACATAGGGGTTTTACCGAATGGCCAGCCTTCACGATTAGTTTACGCAAACCCTACGGGTAATGCCGGCGGAGGCGACGAATGGTCGTATTGTTAGAATGAACGGCATGCCCGCATCATCCCGAACCACGGACATCCTGATCATCGGCGCCGGTGTGAGCGGGCTGTCGACCGCACGCCTGTTGGCGGAGGCTGGCCTCAGCGTAGCGCTGTTGGAGCGAGGCCCGGTGGCGCGTGAATCGACTTGGGCAGGGGCCGGCATCCTCACCTTGTTACTGCCCTGGCACTATCCCGAACCCGTCGTTGAGCTGGCCGAGCGCGGCCGGACCCTGTGGCCCGCGTGGATCGAGGGGCTGCAGACCCTGACCGGTCTTAATGCCGAGTATCGCCTAAGCGGCATGCTTGTGGCCGACATGGTCGAGACGACGGCGGCCCGCGCCTGGGGCAAGCGCTACGGCTGGCAGGTCAAGGCGCCGCCATCCGAGTTCGTGCATGCCTGTCCGTTCGCCGAGGGTGGCCTCTGGCTACCGGAGGTAGCACAGGTGCGCAATCCGCGTCTGGCACGCCTGCTCGAATCGGCCGTCCGCGCACTCGGCGTGCAGGTCCTGCCGCATACGGCGGTGACGGGGATCGAGGTGGCCAATGGCCGACTCACGGGGATAAAGACTACTTCTGGTCGCCTTGCCTGCGGTCAGGCGGTGGTCTGCGCCGGGGCCTGGAGCCAGGGCCTGCTGGGTCCGTTGGCCCTGGGGCTCAAAGTCCGCCCGGTGCGCGGTCAGATCCTCCTCTTGAACGGGCCACCGGGGCTTCTGCCCTGCATCGTCTACCGTGGCGGCCGTTACTTGGTGCCGCGGGCGGATGGTCGGGTGCTCGTAGGCAGCACCCTGGAAGAGGTGGGCTTCGACAAGGCGACCACCGCCGCGGCAGGTCAGTCTTTACATGCCTTTGCTCTGGAGACCTGGCCCGCACTGCGCGCCGCAGCAGTCGAACGGCAGTGGGCAGGGCTGCGACCCGGCTCTCCGGGCAATTTGCCGGTGATCTCGCCTCATCCCGAGGTCGAAAACCTCTACCTCAACGCCGGCCACTTCCGCTACGGCCTCACCATGGCCCCGGCGGCGGCGGAACTCGTCGCCGCCTCGATCCTGGGCCACCAGCCCGCACTCGACCCCAGCCCCTATGCCTGGCCAGTGACGTAGGACGGCAACCTATACCGACCTCGCCATTGCTGTGCAAGGGTGTCTTGAGTCGTTGCAGGGCGCGTCCGGCAGTGTCATTTCCCTGTAACTAGAATTAGACGTAGTATAAATTCTTGCCTAAAATGGCGAGAGCAACGCTAGAGATTTCATCCATGCAACACCCATCCGTGCTGACCCGCGAAGCTGCCGCCGAGCTGCTACGCCGGCATGGCATCACCCCGACGCACCAGCGACTGGAGATCGCGCACGTGCTGTTTGCACGCCGCCAACACCTGTCGGCCGATCAGATCCTGGCCCTGGTCAACCTGCGCCACAGCGAGACCTCCAAGGCAACGGTCTACAACACCCTGAAGCTCTTTCTGGAAAAAGGTATGATCCGCGAGGTCATCGTCGATCCCAGCAAGGTGTTCTACGACTCCAACACCGCGCCACACCACCACTTCTACAACACGGTCAGTGGCGAGTTGATCGACATCGATGCCCAGAGCATGCAGGTGGAAGGCCTGCCGGCGGTGCCCGAGGGCATGGTCGCCGAGCGGGTGGACATCATCATCCGCATCCGCCCCGAGTCTGCAGCAGTCGCCGCAGCGTGAGACCATGCCCCTCGCATGCAGACGCGAATTCCGCGATAATGTTAGGCCCTTGCTGCTGTAGCTCAGCCGGTAGAGCAACTGATTCGTAATCAGTAGGTCCGCAGTTCGAATCTGCGCAGCAGCACCAGATCACCTAAATAGGCGGGCCCGTCCCGGCCATGGCTTCCTCGTAAGGCGATGTCCGCATCCTCCGTAATCCCCATACCCTGGTGCCCTGGTCTGTACAGGGCTGAGCCCCGTCCTTGAGCCGTGGCCGAACCGCTCTACAAGCGCCTGCTCACCGACGACATGGCGGCCCTGGACCGGGTGATCCGTGCCCGGCTCCATTCCGAGGTCGCCTTGGTCCGTCAGGTGGCCGAATACATCATCGGTAGCGGCGGCAAACGCCTGCGGCCGGTGGTCGTGCTTCTCGCCGCCCGCGCCTTGGGCTATGAAGGACCGTATCATCACGAGCTCGCCGCCGTGGTGGAGTTCATCCACACGGCCACCCTGCTGCACGACGACGTGGTGGACGAGTCTGAACTGCGGCGTGGTCAGGACACCGCCAACGCACGTTTCGGCAATGCCGCCAGCGTACTCGTCGGCGACTTCCTCTACTCGCGCGCCTTCCAGATGATGGTTTCGGTCAACGACATGCGCGTGATGCAGGTGCTGGCCGATGCCACCAACGTCATCGCCGAGGGCGAGGTGTTGCAGCTCATGAACTGTCACGACCCGGATGTGAGCGAGGAGGCATACATGCGGGTGATTCGCTACAAGACCGCGCGCCTGTTCGACGCCGCCGGTCGCCTGGGGGCCATCGTCGCGGGTCAAGGCCGCGACGTGGAGGACGCCTTGGGGGCCTATGGCATGCACCTGGGCACAGCCTTCCAGTTGATCGACGACGTGCTGGACTACTCCGGCGACCGCGAGATGACGGGCAAGAACATCGGCGACGACCTCGCCGAGGGCAAACCCACACTGCCCCTGCTCCATGTGATGCGGCAGGGCACGCCCGAGCAGGCCGCTTTGGTGCGCCGTGCCATTGCCGAGGGCGGCAGCGAGGACTTCGCGGCCATCCTGCAGGCGATCCATGCCACCGGCGCCTTGGACTATACCCGCGCACAGGCCCGCGCCGAGGCGAGCCTGGCGATCGACGCCATCCGCGCGCTGCCGGCTGGCGTCTGGCGCGAGGCTTTGTTAGAATTGCCGATCTTTGCGGTCGAGCGCGACCACTGAGCCGCGCACGGCTTGCAGCATCTGACACGGGGTGTAGCTTAGCCTGGTAGAGCGCCACGTTCGGGACGTGGAGGCCGGAGGTTCGAATCCTCTCACCCCGACCAATCCACCTCATCGTACCGCCCTGCTTACTCCACCGCCCTGCTTACTCCTTGAGACCCTCCACCTGGATGGCGAGCCTCACCTCGTCGCCGATCAGGTTGGGCAGCCCGAAGGTCATGCCGAAGTCGGAACGGCGTAGGGTGGCGTACACGTCGGCCCCGCACAGGGGGACACGGCGCAGGAAGTGCTGCGTACAGGTAAAGTCCCGAATCTCTAGCGTCAACGGGCGGGTCACACCGAGCAAGGTGAGCTGTCCCGTGGCCTCCACCGGTTTGCCATCGGCGTAGCGGATGCCGTCCGAGACGAAGCGGATGCGCGGGTGCAGGCCAGTGTTGAAGAAGGTCGGGCCGCGTAGCACACGGTCGAGGGCGTCCACTCCCGTGATCACCGAATTGGCATCGATCGTGACCTCGATGCGCCCGCCGCCACCCTGCGGGTCGAGAACGGCAGTGCCCTGACTGCGGGTGAATAACCCCCGCTGCTGGGACACCCCATGGTGGCGGATCTCGAAGCTGACGATGGTATGGCTAGGGTCCAGGCTGTAGCGCTCCTGGGCCTGGGCCAGCTGC
>CALAMX010000102.1 GCA_937925755.1 uncultured Burkholderiales bacterium | reverse complement strand
TTGTCCAACAAGTTCGGCAAGCTGGTGCTCACCACCGGCAACAAGAGCGAGATGGCGGCCGGCTATGCCACCCTCTACGGCGACATGGCCGGCGGCTTCGCCGTGCTCAAGGACGTGGCCAAGACCCTGGTCTATCTGCTGGCCTGCTGGCGTAATCACCGTGACCCCGTCATCCCCACTCGCACCCTCGTGCGTGCCCCGAGCGCCGAGCTCAGACCCAATCAGACCGACCAGGACTCGCTGCCCCCGTACGAGGACCTCGATGCCATCATGGAACGTTACATGGAACTCGATCAATCACCTCGCGAGATCGTCGCTGCGGGCTTTCCCGAGGACCTGGTCCGCAAGGTCGTGCGGTTGATCGACAGCTCGGAATACAAACGTCGCCAGTCCGCGCCGGGCATCCGCGTGACACGCCGGGCCTTCGGCAAAGACCGGCGCTACCCCATCACCAACCGCTATCGTGCCCCTTTCTGAAAAGGAAGCCCTATGAAAAAGATCGAGGCCATCATCAAACCCTTCAAGCTGGACGAGGTGCGCGAGGCCCTGTCCGCCGTCGGCGTGGCGGGGCTCACGGTCACCGAGGTCAAAGGCTTCGGCCGACAGAAAGGACACACCGAACTGTACCGCGGCGCCGAGTACGTCGTGGACTTCCTGCCCAAGGTCAAGATCGAGCTCGTGGTGGCCGATGGCCTGGTGGAGCAGGCCATCGAGGCCATCCTCAAGTCCGCACGCACTGGCAAGATCGGCGACGGCAAGATCTTCGTCACCCCGGTGGAGCAGGTCATCCGCATCCGCACCGGCGAGACCGGCGAGGCGGCGATCTGAGACCGGTACGGGCAGTCCTCTGCGTCAAGCCACCGCCGCCAGGGCCGCGCCCTTGAGTCCGACCGCCTCGTCCAGCACCACATAGACCGGCACGCGCTGCATCCAGTCCGTAAATCGCCCCTTGTCGCGAAACCCGGCGAGAAAGTCGCCCTGTTCCAGGAGGGGCAGGATCTTCGGCGCGATGCCGCCGGCCAGATAGACGCCGCCCTGACTCTGCGCGACGAGGGCAAGGTCGCCGGCAGTCTGGCCGAAGATGCGGCAGAAGAGCTTGAGGGTCGCCACCGCCACCGGGTCTTCTCCGGCCAGGGCGGCATCGGTGACCTGCTCGGCCGTGCGCGCTTTTGGTGGATCGGGTAGCCCGGCGTCCTGCCAGCAAAAGCGATAGAGTTGGGCGAGGCCGGGGCCGGAGAGGATGCGTTCGACCGAGACACGCCCGTAGATCGCGCGCAGGAAGGCGAGCAGGCGATCCTGCTGGGTGTCGGTGGGGGCGAAGGAGATGTGTCCGCCCTCCGAGGCGATTGCGCGATGGCGGCCCTCGAACCAGGCCGTCTGTACGACGCCCAGACCGGTGCCAGGCCCCAGCGCAAGCCGCGGCGCCAGCTCGACCGGCTCGCCGGCCTGCAACACGACCCGGCCGCGCTCCTCCAGCACGGCAAGACCGTAGCCCACCGCGGCGAAATCGTTGATCAGACGCACCTTACCGATGCCGGTGTCGGCGGCGATGATCTCGCTGTCGATCACCCAGTCGAGGTTGGTCAACTTGACGCGGCGCCCGTCGGTAGGCCCGGCCACGGCCAGACAGGCCGCCTGCGGCCGGGCCTTGCCATCCAGGAAACGGCGCAACAGGTCGTCCAGGGTGTGCGCGTCCGCGTTACGGAAGCGTTCCACCTCGCGCAGTCGCACGCGGTTGATGGCCACGTCGGCCAGGGCGAGACGGGTGTTGGTGCCGCCGATGTCACCGGTGAGAACGATCATGATTCGCTAGGGGAAGGGTGTAGGCGGAAGTTCAGTCCTCGATGATCTCCAGGTCAATGAGCGCGTCGCTCAACCCGGTCGCATCCGGGGTCAGGACCTCGATCATACGGGTCTCGTGGCTGTAATCCCAAGGCCGGCCATGCATGTCCGTCTGGATGACCGAGGTGGCACTATCGGCCTCCAGCACCAAGCCGAGCGGGGAGTCCACGACCTCCACCACGACCCAGGGACGTCCTTCATAACGCACCCGCAGACCGATCAGCGCGCGCAGGTGCGGCAGGGTCATCCGAGGCCTGTCACTCACCGGCGCAGTCCTTCGAGCCAACGGGTATAGAGTCGCTCGGCCACGGTCTGCAGGGGGGCGAGCAGTGTCGGTGTGGCGGCCAGGATCTGCGCCGGGGTCTGCACGGCGGGGCTGTCCGCGGCAGCGATCTCGTCGGCACCGATGGCACACCACTCGCGGATCATGGCTTCGGTCATCTCCACATGACACTGTAGCGCCAGGTGTTTGCCCAGGACGAAGCCCTGGTTTGCGCAGTAGGCACTCTCTAGGAGGCGGGTCGCCCCCGCGGGGATGGAGAAGGTCTCGCCATGCCAGTGGAAGGCCTGAAATTCGGTGATCTCGCCTAGCCAGCGATCCGCTGCCGGGCTGGCCACGCGCCGCACCGTGCCCCAGCCGATCTCCTTGACCGGGTTGCGGCTGACCACTGCGCCGAGCGCCTTGGCCATGAGCTGACCGCCCAGGCAGTGGCCCAGAACGGGGATGTCCTGCGCCACGGCTTGTCGTATGAGCTCGAGTACGGCGGGAATCCAGGGCAGACCGTCGTTGACGCTCATCGGCCCGCCCATGAACACCAGGCCGGCATAGGCCGATGGCCCCTTCGGCACGGGCTCACCGGCGTCGATGGCGATCAGGCGCCAGCTCAGCCCTTGGCGTTCGACGAATGTGGCAAAATGGCCGGGCCCCTCGCTGGGGGCATGGCGGAAGATGGCGATGGGCTGCACGTGAGGTTTGGTGTGGTGAGGATGTTGGCGACATTATGCCTGTTTGTGGCCGCAGCGGCAGGCGCGCAGACCACGATCACCATCAGCGGTGTGATGGGTGACAAGGCCCTGGTGAGCATCGATGGCGCTGCGCCAAGGGTCATCCGCACGGGCGAGACGGTCGGCGGCGTGCGCCTCGTCGGGGTCGGCCCGCAAGGCGTGGAGGTCGTCGTCGATGGTCGCCGCCATGTCCTGGCGATTGGTCAGTGGGCACAGGCCCCAAGGATGACGACTGAAGCATCTGGCGACGCGGCGGCGGGCGGGCGGGTGGTCTTGACCGCCGACGGACGGGGTCACTTTTCCGCGACCGGCACGGTCAACGGCCTGCCCGTGCGTTTCATGGTCGATACCGGCGCGAGCTTGGTCGTCCTACCCAGGAACATCGCCCGCCAGGCAGGGGTGAACCTGTCTCAGGCCAGCCCCGTGGCCATCACGACGGCCAACGGCCGTGCCCCCGCCCAGCGCGTCGTCATCAACTCGCTCAAGCTGGGTCAGATCAATGCAAACCTGGTCGAGGCCGTGGTCGTCGAGGACAGTGCCTTGTCCCAGCCCCTCCTTGGCATGAGCTTCCTCAATCGCACCAACATGCAGCGCGAAGGCGACACGCTGGTGCTAACACAGCGCTATTGAGCGGGGATGCGCCCCCTCCTGGGTGCGCGGGCCTCTGGCCCGCACGAAGTGAGATAGAGGTAGCAACTCCTGGGTACGCGGGCCTCTGGCCCGCACGAAGTTTCAAGCCCGGACAGTTCAACAAAACACGGCTACCATCCAGAACCTCGTGGCCTGTCGGCGCATACCCGCGTATCCTGCATCAGTTCCGAATGGGAGCATAGAGCGGGTGCTGGCTTCACCTGACCTTCGCGCTTGGGAAATCGATAAAAGCCCAAGCTTTGGTGCGTATGGAGGTGTCCGCTGCATCGATGTGGGATATGTCGGCCGGCTCGGCGAGTGCAGCGAGTATGATCGAAA
>CALAMX010000101.1 GCA_937925755.1 uncultured Burkholderiales bacterium | reverse complement strand
TACAAAAATTTCGTCACCGCCAACAAGAACCGGGTGAAGATGCTCTATGTCGGTGCCAACGACGGTATGCTGCACGGCTTCGTCGCCGGCGCCGGTACGGGTGCCGCGCATGCCTGCGGCGGCAGCGGCATGGAAAAACTCGGGCAAGAGCTGTTCGCCTATATTCCCAAGGCGGCGCGCGAGAAGATGCCAGTCCTGGCCAACCCGGACTACGGCAGGCCGGGGGGGATAGAACACCGCTACCTCGTCGATGGGCCGGTCTCTGTCGGAGATGCCTTCGTCGACGGGGCCTGGAAGACCATATTGCTGGGTACGACCGGCGCCGGCGGTCGTGCAATCTTCGCCTTGGACGTGACCAACCCCTGCGATTTCGGTCCGGCAAAGGTGTTGTGGGAGCACGATGAAACCTGGAGTGCTGACCTCGGTTATACACTCGCCAAGCCGATCATCGCACGGCTGAACAATGGCAAGTGGGCGGCAGTGTTCGGCAACGGCTACAACAGCGGCAGCGGCAAAGCGGTGTTGTTCGTGGTGGACCTGGCCACGGGCGCCCTGATCAAGAAGTTCGACCTCGGCGGCAGCGACAATGGACTTGCTGCGCCCAGCCTCTACGACGCCGACGGCAACGGCACGACAGACTTCATCTACGCCGGTGACTTGCAGGGTAGATTGTGGAAGATCGATGTCAGCGCCGGGTCGGAGGATGGCTGGGCGGTGGCTTTCGGGGGCTCACCGCTGTTCATGGCGGTCGGTCCGGATGGCGAGGCGCAACCCATCACCGCCGCACCCGAGCTCGGCAAGCCCACCGGCGCGAGCGGCGTCATGGTCTATTTCGGCACCGGCCGCTTCTTCGTCACGGGCGACGAGGTCGATTACAGCGTGCAAAGCCTCTATGGTCTGCTCGACAAAGGCAGCGCCATTGCCGGCCGCGCCAATCTGGTGGCGCAATCGATCGTCGAAGAGACGACCGTGGGAGGTAAATCCGTGCGCAAGTCCTCCGCGAACACGATCGATTATGCGACGAAATCGGGCTGGTACCTCGACCTCGATTTCGGCGGGGCGAAGGGCGAGCGGGTGATCAGCACACCCAGGCGGGTGTTCAGCCGGGTATTTTTCACTACTATTGTGCCGGAGGCAGACCCCTGTAAGTTCGGCGGTGCGAGTTGGCTGATCGAACTCGATTACACGACGGGTGGCATGCCGACGGCCAGCAGCATCGACATCGGCGGCGGCGAGGTGCTCGCCGGCGTCATGTCGAGCGTGGGTATCGTCAAGAGCTTCGAATTCCTGTCCGGGGAAGGGGCATTGGCCATCGGCCTGGGCAGTACCGGCGCAACGGAAGCCATCCGACTCATTCCGCCAAGCCTCAGTCCGCGCACCGGGCGCATTTCCTGGCGCGAGATCATCGACTAGTTGGTGCGGGGTATGCAATCTGTCGACTCGCAGTTAGGTGGTATGGAGGGATGGCCAAGCTTGCCGTACCGTCGGCAGTCGGCATCTGGTATTTTTCACGCCGGTCGTGCCATATATTTCGGGAGCCTGAGGTGAACATGCGGCAGCGGGGTTTTACCTTGATCGAACTTCTGGTGGCGGTGGCCATCGTCGCGATCCTGGCCACGGTGGCGGTGGCGTCCTATCAAGACCACATCCGCCGCAGCGCGCGGGCGGAGGCCAAGGCGGTGCTGATGGAGGCGGCGGGGTTCATGGAGCGGTACTACACTACGAACGGGCGGTATACGACGGTTACAGGAGCGGCACCCCCATTGATTGGTCTGACCCAGTCCCCCAAGGAGGGCACGGCTCGCTACAACATCAGATTCGCCGCCATCACCGCGCAGTCCTACACCCTGCAGGCCGTGCCAACGGGTGCGCAGACCGGCGATGAGTGCGGTACCTTCACCTTGACCCATACCGGCGCCAAGGGCGTGTCGGCAGATGTCGATGGGGATGGTACGGCAGGGGATGCCCACGACATCCAGATGTGTTGGAATCGTTAGTTTGCTCATCAAGAGATCGGATCAGCCTCAATTCGTCCTTGCACCCCCTGCTGTTGACCGTCATCGGCCGGCTAGGCGCCGATGACTTCGTCTCGGGCGAGGCCATCGCCCACGAGTTAGGTATATCGCGGGCGAGCGTGAGTGGACTTGTGCGTCGGGCTGGCAACTTTGGTGTTCGGGTCCTGTCCGTCCCCGGCCGTGGTTACCGCCTGGCACAGCCGTTCGAGCCGCTCGACGAATCGCGTTTGAAACCGGTACTGGCGCCCGTAGGACTACATGTGCAATGCCTACCGCAGGTCGATTCCACCAACACACGCCTGGCGGCCCTGGCCGCTGCCGGCGCGCCGCACGGCACCCTGCTCGCCGCCGAGTGGCAAACTCAGGGGCGCGGCCGCCGCGGGCGGGATTGGCGCGGCATCCTGGGCGCGAGTTTGACCTTTTCCCTGCTCTGGCGCTTCGAGCGGCCGGTGTCTGCACTCGCGGGCCTCAGCCTGGCGGTCGGGGTGGCCCTCGTGCGTGCCATGCGGGCGCTGGGGGCAACAGGGGTGGGACTCAAGTGGCCCAACGACGTCCTGGTGGGGGAGACCAAGCTGGCCGGCATCCTGATCGAGCTCACGGGTGACATGCTGGGGCCTGCGGCAGCGGTGATCGGCATCGGCATCAACGTGCGTGGCGGTGAGGCGCTCAGCGAGCGGGTGGGGCTGCCGGTGGCGGACTTGGAAGCGGCCTGCGGACGACGGTTGCAGCGCAACGCCGTGCTCATCGAGGTGGCGCGGCAGATGGCCGAGGTCCTCCGGCTATTCGAGCGCGAGGGGTTCGCCGCCTTCCGCGACGAATGGGCGTCGCTACACCTGTGGCAAGGTCAGCCGGTCGCCGTGCATGCGCCGGACGGCCGCGTCATTCTCGGACGGGCAGCCGGGGTGGACGCGCAGGGTGCCCTGCTGCTCGACAGCGGGGCGGGACTCATGCCGATCCTGACCGGCGATGTCAGTCTGCGGCGAACGAGGTGAGGTGTAAGGCCCCATCGTCTTCAGCTCATCCCAAGCGGCTTGGTCGATCGCGCTTACAATCCTGATTCCCAATACCGCCTGCGCCATCGCCTCGCGCTGGAGACCTCTGCATGGACCCCTTGATCCTGGCCGTGGATGCCGGTAATACCCGGCTCAAATGGGGGCTGTGGCAGTCGGGCGAGTGGCGGCGCAAGGGCTGGTTGCCGATCGGCGAGGCCGGTCGTCTGGTCGATGCGGTCGCTCCGGCGCGACCGGCGCAGGCGGTCGTCAGCTGTGTGGCGGGGGATGGGGTGCGTGCGGTGCTGGCCGAGGCGCTATGGCGCATGGGGCTGAGCGCGCTGTGGATCGAGTCGCAGGCGGACCGATATGGGGTGCGCAACGGCTATCACGAGCCGGCGCAACTCGGGGCGGACCGCTATGCCATGCTGGTGGCGGCGGTCCAGCTTGGCCTGGCGCCTTGTGTCATCGTGGCGGTGGGTACGGCGGTGACGGTAGATGCATTGGATGCGGCGGGAAGCTTCCTGGGTGGGCTGATCCTGCCTGGTCCGCAGCTCATGCGTCTTTCGCTTGGTGCTGGTACGGCAGGGGTGAGGGCGCTGACCGGGCGGGTAGAGGATTTTCCGCGTTCGACCGGTGATGCGGTCGAGACGGGAATCTGGCGCGCACTCACCGGTGCGGTGGAGGACATGCGTGAGCGCCTCGGGCAGGTGGCCGAGCGTCCGGTCGCCGTGGTATTGACGGGGGGCGAGGCGCAGGGGCTCGCGGCACAGGTGGCCGAACCGAAACGGCTGGTGGAGGATCTGGTGTTGGAGGGGCTGGCGTGTATCGCCAGGCTGGCGCGATGGCGCGAAGGCTGACGTTGTTCCTGTTGCTGCTCAACGCGCTCACCCTGGCGGTGGGCTTGGCGTTTGAGCACTGGCGGGCAAAGCCGCGGGCACTCATCGGCTACAACGCCGACAAGGTGCGCCTGGTCACCCGACCTGAGCCTGTCGGGTCGCCGACACCGGTGACCAACCCCGCCGATACGGTGGGGCAGCCAGCCGAGGCGGGGACGGCCCAGCCGGTCTGCCTGCAGGTGACACTGGGAGGGATCGCCGCCTACGAGGCCTTACGCGCGGCGATGCGCGCGGCGGGTCTGGACGCGCTCGACCTGCGCACCGAGGCGCGCCTGGGCTGGTGGGTCTATTGGCCGCCGCTCGATGACCCGGTCAAGCAGGTCGAGGCCCTGGCTGCCATCAACGCCGCCGGGGTGAAGGACTTCGTCCCCATCCGCCAGGGGCCGATGGCCCGCGCCATCTCGCTGGGGATGTTCAAAAGCGAGGCCGATGCACGCACCCACCATGCGGCGCTCGCGCGCAAGGGCCTCACGCAGTTGCGTCATGGCCCGCGACCGGGGGTCCGGGTGATCCATCTGGACATCCCGGCCGAACTGAGCGGGCGTCTGGAGGCGCTGCGCTCCGCCCTGCCGTCGGAAGTGACATTGGCGACGCGATCCTGTTCGGGTTGAAGCCTCCCATCGGGTTGAGGAGGGTGCTTCAGCAGGCGGACTCGGCGCAGAATCGTCCGATCAGGGCCGCGGGCGAGAGCCAGAGCTGGAGGTCGTCGTATTCCCCGCCGGTCAGCAGCCGCCGGCGGCCGGCTGATGAAGATCCCCTCCTGGCTGGCGTTGCGGCGCTCGTCCGCACCCATCGGCGGGCGATTGCGCGCGCCATGGGCATTGACGGCACCGAGGCCGTCAGGGCCGTGAGAGAGGCTTACCGCGGCGGCAGGAGCGGATTGCGCGCAGGCAGAGATTTGGGAGGGACCGTCGGCAGTACTGGGTGCTGGAGGATCGAGACAGACGCGCACAGCGGTGGCCGGCGGGGGGTGTGCGGTGATGCCGGCCTGCGCGTCGGCATAGTCCATGGCGACGGCATAGGTGTAGCGGTTGCCCCAGGCGTCCGTCGCGGGCAGCCCCAAGGTGAGCCAGGGCAGGATGCCATGCGCGCCGGCGCAGCGCCCATCTGTGTGACAAGGACAGCCATGACCTTGCAGCCGATAGATCGAGATACGGACTGCCGGCTACCGCCATCAGTACAGGAATGGCTACTGGAATCACACCTGGTGCGTTACGTCGTGGATGTGGTCGTAGGGTTGGATCTGTCGGAGATGGAACGCAAGTATGCCGGGTGTGGCAGCGCTGCCTGGCGTGGAACTTGAAACGCATGGCCGTATTGCGTCCGCGGTAGCAAGAAGTAGTAAATTCGTGTGTCCATCGCCAAATTTCACCAATTTCAATAACGCTCAGGTCTTGGCAATTTCTTCGGCTCATCTCCGACAGGCTGCTAGGATCTGTGCTTGGGTGGCAAGCATGGGACGGATCTCGAAGCAGCCTTGCAGATGCGCACGCAGTTGGTCCAGGGCGACCAGGTCGTGCGGATCGGAGATGGCCACGGTGAACCGCCTGCGTTCGAAATCCACCGCCAGTGGTAGGAGCGGATGGCGCCGTGCGAGCGCCTCGGGCATGAACTGGACCACTTCGGGGTCGGCCACCACCTGGGCGAGGTCTATGCTCGTCTCCCTGCGGCGTACGCCAGCACGTCATGCAGGGCTGCCTCGGTGACAAAGCCCAGGGCGATCAGTTGTTGCCCCAGGCCCAGGCCGCTCGATTGCTGTTCGATCAGCGCGATCCTGAGCTGGTCATGGCTGATGAGCCCCAGGCCCAGCAACCATTCACCCAGTTTGGGGGGGACGTCGTCGGGTGACATGGGCGTCGCTGTAAGGGGGGCGAGACCGCGCGCCTGTCAGTCTTCCTGATAGGTCTGCATGCGGCTGTAGAGGGTGGTGCGGTTCACGCCAAGGATCTTCGCCGCCTGGGAGAGGTTGCCGTGGGTCATGTCCAGCGCCGCCTCGACGTAGCTCTTCTCCCACTGCTTCATCACCCGGTCGAGATCGAAGCCGTGCACGCTTTTGAGGTGTTTCTTGGCGTAGTCGCGCAGGGCCTGGGCGTCGGTCGGCAGCGGGATTGCCTCGGGGCTGATCAGATCGAGGTCGAACTCGGCCTCCAGCTCGCGCGGGCCGACGCTGCGGCCGGCATACTTCGTGGTCAGCCGGATGACGATGTTGCGCAGTTCGCGCACGTTGCCGGGGAAGTGATAGTCCTCCCAGATACGTTGGGCCTCCTGCGTGAGTCTGAAGGGTTCTACACCCGCCTGGCGGCTGTAGAGCAGGCGAAAATGCTCCAGCAGCGCGAGCTTGTCTTCCGGCTGTTCCCGTAGCGGCGGCACGTGTACCGTGAAGACCGACAGGCGGTGATAGAGGTCGCCGCGAAAGCGTCCCTCGCGCACCTCGCGGCGCAGGTCGCGGTTGGTGGCCGCGACAATGCGGGCATTGGAAAAACGGCTTTGCGTCTCACCGACCCGCTGATATTCGCCATTCTCCAACACACGCAACAGCTTGGCTTGCAGTTCCAGCGGCAGCTCGCCGATCTCATCGAGGAATAGCGTGCCGTCGCGCGCATCTTCGAAATAGCCCGAGTGGGCCTGATGGGCCCCGGTAAAGGCCCCCTTGGCGTAACCGAACAAGGTTGGCTCTACCAGGGTGGGGGAGATCGCTGCGCAGTTGAGCGCCAGGTAGGGCCTGCCCGCTCGCCGCGAGCAGCGGTGCAGGCTCTTGGCCACCAATTCCTTACCGCTGCCAGACTCCCCTTCGATCAGCACTGGGAAGGGAGCGTCGGCATAGAGCCGGATCTGCTGGCGCAGCCGGTCCATGGCGTAGCTTTTGCCGATGATGAGGTCGTCCTCTGCCGGTGCTGCCTGAGCGGCTGTGTCCTCGGCCGAGTGGTCGAAGCGCAGGGCGGTGAGCAGGGCCTTCTTGATCTCGGCCGGTTCGGCCGGTTTGGCGATGAAGTCGATGGCGCCCAGGGCACGCGCATGGCGGGCATTGGCCTCGTCGTTCTGACCAGAAAGGACCAGGATCTTGATCTTTTTGGAATGGTTGAGCAGGTCGGTGATCAGGGCGAAACCCTCGTCGGGCTTGTGCTGGGTGGGGGGTAGCCCGAGATCGACCAGGGCGAGCGGCGGCAGCGTCTGCAGCTGGGTCAGCAGGCTCCTGACCTGGGCGCGTGACTCCGCAACAAAGACCTCGAAGTCGCGCGACAACACGAAATGCAGGGTATCGGTGATGAGCGGATCGTCATCGACGATCAACAAACCCGGTTTTTCACGGTTCAATGTGGACATGGGCGAACCTCATTCGTTCATGGCCTCGTCGCGCTGTGACGGCGATGGTCGCCACTAGATATCGGCAGCCGAAGCGCATCGCTACAGGGTGAGGCGCACTGCCGCGCTGGCGGGCTGGCGCCTGGATGCCAGGCACGGTTCAGCCGAGGACCGTATAGGTGGTGAGCAGCCAGCCGTCGCCGCGATCGCGCACGGCGTCGAGGCGGATGTGTTGGGATTCCCCACCGCCGGTGCGCAGACGGTAGGTCTTGCCACGGCCGTATTTCGCGCTCTCCAGCAGCAGCAGGGTCGCCTCGCCATAGCGTAGCAGCAGGGCTGGACTGGTCTGCTCGCTCGGCAACAATCCGTCATCGTCGACGCTATAGCTCAGCGTCGACGGCGCATCTGGCTCCAGAGTGGCGAGCTCGGGCCGTTGGCCGATGAATTCGACCCCGATCTTGCGCCACTCATGGTCGATGCGCGCAATCCGCCGCACCACCCCCAGGCGCCAGTCTTCACCGGGGTCGCGGCGCATGGCGAAGAGTTTGCCCATCTTCAACCAGTTGCTGTCCTCGCAACGCAGCATGACCCCGGCCCCGCGTTCGCTCAGGTCATGGATCGGCCAGCGCTCGTAGGCGTCCAGTTGGCCGGCGCCCATGGCGCGTTGGCTGAGACGCACCTTGGTGCGCTCGGTGACGAAGCCATAGAGCTTGATGTCCAGGATCTCCTCCGGCGTGAACCCCGCGCGCACTCCCTGGGCGGCGGCGAGCTCGCGGTCGGCCTGCAGCTTTTGGCAGATGTTGTTCAGATCGCGGATGACCTCCCAGCGGTGCGTCTCGGCTTGACGGGGCGAGCGCCGCCGGTCACGCGAATTGACGGCGGACCACTCCGTCACCACGCTGTCGAGCAAGTCGTAGCCCTCGGGTAGCCGGAAGTCTTCGCCCAGACCAAGGGCCGCGGGGATGGTGCCGGTCTTGAGCGAATTTCGGATCACCTCGATGTGATCGAGTAGCTTGTCGGTGGCGACGAAGCGGTGAGTCGCCTCGTACTCCCCTTGCACGCGGCGCAGCCCTGCGCCCTGCGCCGTGTCGACATAGAGATTGTGGCGACGTGGATCGAATTGTGTGTCCAGGCTGGTGATGTGCGACCACTTCTCCAGCCAGCGGTCCACCATCTCCAGCTGGCGCGGCGTTAGGCTGCCGTTGCTGAGCGGTGAGAGCAGCAGAGTGCGCAGATATTCCGCTTCGCAAGTGGAGACCTGGGCGTCGTTGCGATAGACCTTGAATTTGCTGGTATGGAAGCCGTCGAACTCGGCGATACGGTAGAGGTTGTGTACACGCAGCCACAGCCGCTCCTCCACCTGCTCATAGCGGAAGTAGCGCCATTTGAAGATGTCGCCGAAGCCACGGATGGCCCGCGCGGTGATGAGCGGCACCATGGCTTGGATACGGCTGCCGCCGGGATTGGCGACGAAATCCATCAGAAAGGCATGATAGCCGCGGGTGACCTCCCAGTAGAAGGCATAGATGGCCGTCCACAGGCGCGATTCGATCGACTTGGACATGCGCGGATTGCGCAAGTACTGCTGACACAGCGCGTGCTGCATGTCGCGCGCCTGTTCGTCCAGGTGCATGAGCACCGCCAGCCTCTCCTTGGACATCGGCTGCCGGGCGTGGTTGAATTGGATCAGGCTCTGCACGACCTTTTCCTGGGCGGAGTAGATGTCGCCCACGGGCAGGTTTTCCATCCATCGCGACACAGTGGACAGATCGCTGAGCGGGTCTTCCGCGCCCTTTTTTTTCTTGAAGAATCCGAACATGTGTGTCTGGATCCTTGCGCTATGTGATCAGTTTACCATCTACCCAGGTCGCTACGGTGGCCAGCGCCGCCGGCAACGCCTCGGGTCGGGTGCCGCCCGCCTGGGCCAGATCGGGCCGACCGCCGCCCTTGCCGCCGACCTGCTGGGCGACGAAGTTGACCAGTTCCCCCGCCTTGATGCGCTGGGTGAGATCCGGCGTCACCGCAGCGATGAGCTGTACCTTGCCCTCGGATTCGGTGGCCAGCAGCAGCACACAGGAGCGCAGGCGGTCACGCAGTTTATCGGCCAATTCGCGCAGGGCCTTGAGGTCGGCCCCCTCGATGCGCGCGGCCAGCACCTTCACCCCGCGCACCTCCACCGCTTGACCGACCAGGTCCTCGCCCTGGGCGGCGGCGAGCTTCGCCTTGTAGCGGTCCAGTTCCTTCTCCAGGGTGCGCACCTGCTCCTGGATCTGTGCGAGCTTGGCCGTGATCTCGGACGGCTGGGCCTTGAGGCGTTCGGCCACGGCGCGTAGGGTGTCCTCCTGGGCTTGCAGCCAGGCCAGCGCCGCCGGGCCGCACACCGCCTCGATGCGCCGGATCCCAGCCGCCACCCCGCTCTCCGAGACGATCTTGAACAAGCCGATGTCGCCAGTGCGTTTGACGTGGGTGCCGCCGCACAGCTCGGTGGAAAAGTCGCCCATACTCACCACGCGCACCTCGTCGCCGTATTTTTCGCCGAACAGGGCCATGGCACCGGCCTCGATGGCGGCGTCGTATTTCATCAGCCGCGTCTCCACCCGATGGTTGCGACGAATCTCGGCGTTGACGAGCGCCTCGATGCGGCGCAGCTCCTCTGTGGTCACCGGTTGCGGGTGCGAGAAATCGAAGCGGGTGCGCTCCGGGGTCACCAGCGAGCCCTTTTGTGTCACGTGCTTGCCTAGCACGACGCGCAAGGCTGCGTGTAGCAGGTGCGTGGCAGAGTGGTGATAGGCCGCCATCTGGCGGGCCTCGATGTCGACCCGTGCGCTCACCGTGTCGCCCACGGCGAGCCGGCCCGTCAGCAGACGACCCTTGTGGCCAAAGACCTCGGCTCGGATCTTCTGGGTATCCTCGACGCGAAAGACGCCGTGCCCGCAGGCGAGTTCACCCACGTCGCCCACCTGACCACCAGACTCGGCATAAAAGGGTGTGCGGTCGAGCACGACGATGGCCTCCTCACCGGCAGCGATTGCGTCGACTTGACTGCCGCCCTTGTAGAGGGCGAGGACGCGACCTTCTTGCTCCAGGGTGTCGTAGCCGACGAACTCGGTCGGCTCTCCCTTGAACTCCAAACCCTTGCCCATGGTGAACTTGCTCGCTGCGCGGGCACGCTCGCGCTGCTGCTGCATGGCCGCCTCGAAGCCGGCAAAGTCGACGTTGAAGCCCCGCTCGCGGGCGATGTCGGCGGTCAGGTCGAGCGGAAAGCCATAGGTGTCGTAGAGCCTGAACACCGTCTCGCCATCGAGCATGCGGTCCTCCGACTGCATGGCCGCTTCCAGGACGCTCATGCCGTGTTCCAGGGTCTCGGCGAAGCGTTCCTCTTCCTGTTTGAGGACTGCGGCCACGTTCTCTGCGGCTAAAGGGAGTTCCGGGTAGGCATCCCCCATCACGCGTGCCAGGTCCTCCACCAGGCGGTGGAAGAAGGGCCGCTTCTGGCCCAGCTTGTAGCCGTGGCGGATGGCGCGGCGAATGATACGGCGCAGGACGTAGCCACGCCCTTCGTTGCTGGGGATCACCCCATCGACGATGAGGAAGGCGCAGGCACGGATGTGGTCGGCGATGACCTTGAGCGAGTTGCTGCCGAGGTCCTGCGTCCCGGTCTCCCGCGCGGCAGCATGGATCAGGTCGCGGAACAGGTCGATCTCGTAGTTCGAATGCACGCCCTGCATCACCGCGGCGATGCGCTCCAGGCCCATGCCCGTATCCACCGATGGCTTGGGCAGCGGATGCAGTACCCCCGCCTCGTCGCGGTCGTACTGCATGAACACCACGTTCCAGATCTCGATGTAACGGTCGCCGTCCGCCGTGGGGGAACCGGGCGGGCCGCCCGTCACCTCTGGGCCGTGGTCGTAGAAGATCTCGGTGCAAGGGCCGCAGGGGCCGGTGTCACCCATCTGCCAGAAGTTGTCCGAGTGGTATTTCGCCCCCTTGTTGTCGCCGATGCGGATCAAGCGTCCAGAAGGGATGCCGATCCTGTTGGCCCAGATGTCGTAGGCCTCGTCGTCGTCTTGATAGACCGTCACCCAGAGCTTCTCCGGCGGGATGCCAAGCACCTCGGTGAGGAACTCCCAGGCATATTCGATGGCGAGGTCTTTGAAATAGTCGCCGAAGCTGAAGTTGCCCAGCATCTCGAAGAAGGTGTGGTGCCGGGCGGTATAGCCGACGTTTTCCAGGTCGTTGTGCTTGCCACCGGCGCGCACGCAGCGCTGGCTTGAAGCGGCCCGCACATAGGGGCGGGTCTCGCGGCCGAGGAAGACGTCTTTGAACTGCACCATGCCGGCGTTGGTGAACAGCAAAGTGGGGTCGTTGGCCGGCACCAGCGGGCTGGAGGGGACGATGGTGTGTCCCTTGGCGGCGAAGTAGTCCAGAAACTGGCGACGGATCTCGCTGCTTTTCATGCGTGTCGGAAAGATTCAAAAA
>CALAMX010000100.1 GCA_937925755.1 uncultured Burkholderiales bacterium | reverse complement strand
CGCCCCGTCGGTGAGGTTGACGGCATTGCTGGTGCCGACGATGACGAAATAGGCGAGCAGGATGAAGCCCACCACCCCCAGCGGCATGACGATCTGCTTGAAGAAGGGCACGATCAGCTCGGTCTGCGCCGGCAAGTGGGCGGAATAGACCAGATAGGCCGCCACCATGAGTGCCACCACCGACTGCCAGAAGTATTTCCAGCGCGCCGGCAGTCCGCGCGGGTTCCTCTCCACCACCTTACGCCAGTCGTCCACCCAGCCGATGGCGCCGAAACCTAGAAGGGTGAACAGGGCCACCCAAACATAGGGATTGCGCAGGTCGGCCCACAGCAAGGTGGCCATCGCCATGGCGATCAGGATCAGCGCGCCGCCCATGGTAGGCGTGCCGGCCTTGGCGAGATGCGTCTGTGGACCATCGTCGCGCACCGCTTGGCCGATCTTGAGCGCAGTCAGCCGGCGAATCATCCAGGGCCCTATGAGGAAGGAGATCAGCAGCGCAGTGAGCGCCGCCAGCACCGAACGCAGGGTGATGTACTGAAAGACATTGAAGGCGCGGATGTCGTGGCCGAGCCACTGAGCGAGCATCAGGAGCACAGGTGTTCCTCCTTGAAGCTTTGCACCACGCGCTCCATGCGCATGAAGCGCGAGCCCTTGACCAGGACGGTGACCTCGGGGCCCAGGGCGTTCTCGATCTCGGCCAGCAGCTCCTCGATGCGCTCGAAGTGCATGGCGCCGGGGCCAAAGCCCTGCACGGCGTGCACGCTGAGCTCACCCAAGGCAAGCAGGCGGTCGATGCCGGCGGCCTTGGCTTGTCGGCCGATCTCGCGGTGCAGCTCGGCCGCCCCCGCCCCCAGCTCGCCCATGTCTCCCAATACCAGGATGCGCCGACCCGGCAGGGCGGCAAGGACCTGGATGGCGGCGCTGACGGAATCGGGGTTGGCGTTGTAGGTGTCGTCGATCAGACGCGCACCGAGGATACAGGGATGGACCTGCAGCCGCCCCTTCACCCCGCGGTAGGCGGCCAGCCCCTGCGCGATCGCCGCCGGCGCGATCCCCAAGGCGATGGCCGCCGCGGCTGCTGCCACCGCATTGCGCACATTGTGCAGGCCTAAAACGGCGAGCTGCGTCTCGATCATGCCCTGCGGGGTGTGCAGAAACAGGCGTGCACCCTCGGGCGTGAGTTCGTATTCCGCACGCACGTCCGCCTCCGGCGCAAGGCCGAAACGCAGGATGCGGCGGCCGGCGTTGAGGCCGAGCCACAGACCGGCATGCGGATCGTCGCCGTTGACCAACGCGATGCCATCGGCCGCCAACCCCTCGTAGATCTCGCCCTTGGCACGGGCCACCGCCTCCACGCTGGCGAGCCCCTCCAAGTGGGCGCGCTGGGCGTTGTTGACCAGCGCCACGTCCGGTCGGGCCAGGCGCGTAAGATAAGCGAGCTCGCCGGCATGGTTCATGCCCATCTCGATCACCCCGAAGCGGTGGCTGGGGGTGAGTTTGAGCAGGGTGAGCGGCACGCCGATATCGTTGTTGAGGTTGCCCTCGGTCGCCAACACGGCATCCTCGCCCACGGCGGCACGCAGGATGGCGGCGGTCATCTCCTTGACCGTGGTCTTGCCGTTGCTGCCGGTCACCGCTAGGATGCGCGCCGGCATGCGGCTGCGGTGCCAGGCGGCAAGCCGCCCTAGCGCCAGACGGGTGTCCTCGACGATCAGTGAGGGGTGTGGGGTGTGGGGTGAGGGGTGGTCCTTTTGCCGCATCACCGCCGCTGCACCCTTGGCGATGGCCTCGTCGATGAAGGCGTGGCCGTCGTAGCGCTCGCCCTTCAAGGCGACGAACAGGCAGCCGGGCGTGAGCCGGCGGGTGTCGGTCTCCACGCGCGTAAAGCCGACCTCTGCCCCCGCCATCTCGGCACCAATGGCCTTTGCGACCTCGGAGAGAAGAAACGGCGGGGGAGGCGAAGCCCGGCCGGTACTGCGGGACTGTCCGCCGGCCTCGGTCGCTTTCCGCCTGGACAGCAGCGCCGCACGGGCCACCTCGACATCGGAGAAGGGGTAGCGCACGCCCTGGACCTCTTGATAGTCCTCGTGGCCTTTGCCGGCGATCAGTACCACGTCGCCCGCCGCCGCCTCGCTCACCGCCGTGCGGATCGCCTCGGCGCGATCGGTGATGGCGGTCTGACCGGGCGGCATGCCGGCGAGGATGTCGGCGATGATCGCAGCCGGGTCTTCGTGGCGCGGGTTGTCTGAGGTAACGATCACGCGGTCGGCGAGCGCCGCAGCCACTGCACCCATCAGTGGGCGCTTGCCGCGGTCGCGTCCGCCGCCGGCGCCGAACACGCACCATAGCTGCCCGGGGGTTAGCGGTCTCAAGGTCTTCAGGGTCTTCTCCAGCGCATCCGGGGTGTGCGCGTAATCCACCACCACCGTGGGCCCCGCCGCGTCGGCGCGCAGGGTCTGTAGCCGCCCGGCCACGGGCGTAAGCTGCGCCAGCTGCGCCAGCGCTTGGTCAAATGGCAGGCCGCTGGCGAGCAGCCCTCCCAGCACGGCGAGCAGGTTGTAGGCGTTGAACTCGCCAAGCAGGGGGCTTGAGACCTCGCCCTCGCCCCAGGGGGTGAGCACCGACATGCGCAAACCCTCGGCGGTCAGTTCGAGCGCGCGAGCACGGATGTCGCCGCGCTTCAGCCCATACCCCAGGCGTTCGACCGACGTGCCGGCCAGCCGGGCATGGAGGGCGGCGCCGAACTCGTCGTCCAGATTGAGCACTGCCCATTTCAGGCCCGGCCAACCGAACAGCCTGGCCTTGGCCTGGGCATAGGATTGCATGTCACCGTGGTAGTCCAGGTGGTCGCGCGAGAGGTTGGAGAGGATGGCGAGGTCGAAGTGCACGCCCGCCACGCGGCCCTGATCGAGGCCGTGGGAAGAGACCTCCATCACCGCCGCCTGCGCCCCTGCCGCGCGGTATTCGGCAAGCCAACGCTGCAGGCGGACGCAGTCCGGCGTGGTGTGGCTACCCGGGGTGAGTGCGCCGACCAGCCCGTTGCCCAGGGTGCCGAGGACGGCGCAGCGGTGGCCGCTCGCGTCCAGGCCTTGGCCCAGCCAGTGGGCGATGGAGGTCTTGCCGTTGGTACCGGTTACCCCGCACATCCACAGAGCCGCGCTGGCGTCACCATACCAGTGTGCGGCCAGTGCTGCTGCGACAGACCGCAGGCCCGGCACCGGCAGGTTTGGCACTGCCAGATCGGCCGGCCAGGTGTAGCCCTCCGCCTCCCAGACCACGGCCGCGGCGCCGGCGGCGACCGCCTGGGTGATGTAGTGGCGACCATCGTGGACATGTCCGGGAAAGGCAAGGAAGACATCGCCGCGGCGGATCAAGCGGCTGTCGGCGCTCAGATCGGCGGCCGCCGGGCATAGGGCACGCAGCCGCTCGGCCAGTTGCGCGGCCTGTCGGGCAAGCTCAGCGGGGGTGGTCATACGTCTTCCCCGACCACGGGCGCCTGGCTGTTGGGGGCGGTCGCCGCAGTCATCGGTGCATCCGGCGGCACCGCCAGCAGCCGCAGCGCCCCGGCCATCACCTGGGAGAACACCGGCGCAGCCACCAGGCCCCCGTAATACTGCCGGCCCGTAGGCTCGTCGATCATCACGGCAACGACCAGGCGCGGGTCCGAGACCGGAGCGAGCCCCACGAAGGAGGCGATGTACTTGTTGGGGGCATAGCTGCCCGCGACCAGTTTGTGGGCGGTGCCGGTCTTGCCCGCCACACGGTAGCCCATCACCCGCGCCAGCGGGGCGGTGCCGCCGTCCTGCGTCACGGCCTCCAGCATCTCGCGTATCATCCGCGCCGCCCTAGCCGACATCACCCGCTGCCCGACCGGCGCCTCGCGCTGCTTGAGTACGGTCAGCGGTGGCATCACGCCATCGTTGGCGAAGGCAGTGTAGGCGTGCGCCAGTTGAAGCAGCGACACCGACAGGCCATGGCCGAAGCCCATGGTGGCCTTCTCGATCGGCCGCCAGGTGTGCCAGGGACGCAGTCGGCCGCTCACCTCGCCGGGCAGCCCCGCGCCAGGGGCGCGCCCAAAGCCGGCCTGGCTCAATAGCCGCCAATAGTCCTCGGAGCGCAGGTCCAGGGCGATGCGTGCGGCGGCGACGTTGCTGGAGACTTGCAGGGCCTCGGTGACGGAGAGCACCCCCTTCGGATGGACGTCGGTGATCCGCTTGTCGCCCACATAGTAGTAACCAGGGCCGGTGTCGATGCGCGTGTCAGGCGTGATGATCCCAGCATCCAGTGCCGCCGCCATCAGGAAGGGCTTAATCGTCGAGCCGGGTTCGAAGGCATCGGTCACAGGTCGGTTACGTGCCCGATCCGCGCTGTAGGTCGCGCGGTTGTTGGGGTTGAAGGAGGGGGCGGTGGCCATGGCCAGGATCTCGCCGGTGCGACTGTCCAGCACGACCACCGAGCCGGCGCGCGCCTGATGCCGCTCCACCGCGGCGGCCAGTTCACGGTAGGCCAGATACTGGATCTGTAGGTTGAGCGACAGGGTCAGGTGGTTGCCAGGCTTGGGTAGCCGGATGAGCTCCAACTCCTCCACGACGTTGCCCTTGCGGTCGCGGATGACACGCTTGAGGCCGGGCTCCCCGGCGAGCCAGGTGTTATAGAGTGCCTCCAGTCCCTCGATGCCGCGATCCTCGATGTTGGTCATCCCGACCACCTGGGCGATCACGTCACCGGCCGGGTAGAAGCGGCGGAACTCGGGCTGCGCGTGCACCCCCTTGATACCCAGATCCAGGCAGCGCTTGGCGAGATCGGGCGAGATCTGGCGCTTGAGATAGACGAAGGTCTTGTCGCGGGCGGCGAAGACGCGCGCGAGATGGCTCGCGTCCTCCTCGAGCAGGGCGGCCAGGGCCTCGATCTGCTCGGGGCTCGCCTCCGCCTCGCGCGGATTGACCCAGACCGACTCGACCGGTGTGCTAATTGCGAGCGGCTCACCCCGGCGGTCGAGGATCATGCCGCGATGGGCAGGGATGGGCACCAGCCGGTTGATGCGTTTGTCGCCCTGCAGGTTGAGGAACTCGTTCTGCCAGATCTGCAGATAGGCCGCACGCCCGGCCAGTACGGCAAAGCCGCCGAAGATCAGGCCCATCACCAGGCGCATGCGCCAGCGCTGCAGGTCCAACCGCAGCAGCGGATTGGCATGGCGGTTGGCATGGCGCAGCGACCTCATGGCTGTACCCCCTGCGCCGGAGCGATCAGGTGGATGCGAGCGGCATCCGGCGCGGCCATGTGCAGCTGGTGGCGCGCCACCACCTCGATGCGGCTGTGCATCGCCCAGGTGCTCTGTTCCAGCAGCAGCCGCCCCCACTCGATGTCGAGCTCGCGCGCCTCACGCTGGGCCGACTGTAGCTCGACGAAGAGGGTGCGGGCCTGATGCCGGGCCGAGACCACGGCGATGGCGCAGGCGAGCAGCACGAGCGCCAAGGCGGCGTTGAGCTTGTGCCTCACGGCCGCGCCTCCCCAGGGCTGCGTGCAGGGTCGCTCGACGCCTCTGCGCTGCCCTCAAGCCGCTCGGCCACGCGCAGCACGGCACTGCGCGCGCGCGGGTTGGCGGCGACTTCTGCCGCACTGGCGCGAACCGGCTTGCCTAGTACACGCAGGCGGCCCACGGGCAAGGCATCCCGTGTCAGCGGGATCTCGGCGGGGATCTTGGGTCCCTTTTCCTCCGTGCGCAGGAAGCGCTTCACCAGCCGGTCCTCGAGCGAATGAAAACTGATCACCGCGAGCCTCCCCTTGGGGCGCAGCAGCGCCACCGCCTGGGGTAGCGCGCAAGCCAGTTCTTCAAGCTCCTGGTTAACGTGAATCCGAATCGCCTGAAAGGTGCGTGTGGCGGGGTCCTGACCGGGCTCACGGCTGCGGACGGCCTTAGCGCATAGTCGCGCGAGCTGGCCCGTGGTGCGGATGGGCTCGCGCGCACGCGCCGCGCCAATCGCCCTTGCAATCGGGTGAGCAAACCGCTCCTCGCCATATTCCCTGAGCACGCGGGCGATCTCCGCTTCATCGGCGCTCGCCAGCCATTGCGCCGCACTGATGCCGCGACTGGTGTCCATGCGCATGTCGAGCGGCGCGTCCCAGCGAAAACTGAAACCGCGCGCTGGGGTGTCGAGCTGCGGGCTGGACACCCCTAGGTCGAACAACACCCCGTCGACGGCGGTGACGCCATGCGCATGCGCCGTCTCGGTGAGCGCACTGAAGGCCGCATGGACGATGGTAAAGCGTGGGTCGTCCCAAGTTCGCCCATAAGCGACGGCCTCCGGGTCGCGGTCGAGCGCCAACAGCCTTCCCGCTGCGCCCAGCCGGGCGAGGATGGCACGGCTGTGGCCGCCGCGGCCGAAGGTGGCGTCCACATAGACGCCATCCGCGCGTATGGCCAGCGCTGCTAGGGTCTCCTCCAGCAGCACCGGTCGATGTTGGTCCGTCACAGGGCGAAATCCTTGAGCTCATCGGGCAGGTCCCCGCGCTGACGGGCCTCTTCCAAGGCGGCGGTGAAGTTCGTCGCTGCGTCGTATTCGGCCTGCCAGGCCGCCTCGTTCCAGATCTCGAACTTGTTGCCTTGCC
>CALAMX010000099.1 GCA_937925755.1 uncultured Burkholderiales bacterium | reverse complement strand
CAAAGGGCAGTAGCCCGAATGCGCGACACGCAGACTCGAGGCCCGCACAAAGGCGCGTGTTTCACTGCGTGCTCGACACCCTACGGCTTGCCAAGGGAAGCACTGCAGGTGGCTACGAGCGGGGTTGAGCGCCGTGCGACCAGTGCTTAGGACCGTGACTTGACAGGAAGTCAGCCTTGGGGCCCAAACGAAGTTTCGGCGTAGGCTAACATGCGCGCAGCGCATGTTAAGCCGCGAAGCGGCGGCCGGAGCCACAACGAAGTTTCGGCGCAGGCTAACTTCGGCGAAGCCGAAGTTAAGCGAGGCGAAGCCGAGCGGCCGGAGCCAACACCGCGCTTTGAGCCGAGCGCCCGCGCAGCCAGTTATGCAGAGCTTCCCTAAGCCACGCAATCGACGTAATAGCGCCAGCGTCCGTCGTCGCGCTCCTTGACCAGACCGTGTACGTCGGTCTCGAAGCCGGGGAAGAGCTCGTTGAACTCGCGCGTGAACTGTAGATAGCGGACGATGGTGGCGTTGAAGCGCTCGCCTGGGATCAACAGCGGGATACCCGGGGGGTAGGGGGTGAGCATCACCCCAGTGATGCGACCCTCCAGCTGGTCGATCTCCACCCGCTCGATCTCACGGTGGGCCATCTTGGCGAAGGCATCGGCCGGCTTCATCGCTGGGGCCATCTCGGACAGATACATCTCGGTGGTGAGCCGCGCCACGTCGTTGGCCTTGTAGATGGCGTGGATCTGGTCGCACAGGTCTTTGAGCCCCACCTTTTCGTATCTGGGCTGCTTTTCGATGAATTCTGGCAGCACCCGCCACAGCGGCTGGTTCTCGTCATAGTCGGCCTTGAACTGCTGCAAGGCCGTGACCAGGGTGTTCCAGCGGCCCTTGGTGATGCCGATGGTGAACATGATGAAAAAGGAATAAAGCCCCGTCTTCTCCACGATCACGCCGTGCTCGGCCAGATATTTGGTGACGATGGCGGCTGGTATGCCCCAGTCGGCAAAGTCGCCGTCCACGTCCAGGCCCGGGGTGATGACGGTGGCCTTGATCGGATCGAGCATGTTGAACCCGGGCGCGAGCGGCCCGAAGCCATGCCAGCGCTCGTTGGCCCCGAGCAGCCAGTCCTCGCGGCTGCCGATCCCTTCCTCGGCCAGGTGGTCCGGACCCCAGACCTTGAACCACCAGTCCTGGCCGAATTCGGCGTCCACCTTACGCATGGCGCGGCGGAAGTCGAGAGCCTCCAGGATCGACTCCTCCACCAGGGCAGTACCACCCGGCGGCTCCATCATCGCCGCTGCCACGTCGCAGGAGGCGATGATGGCGTACTGCGGCGAGGTGGAGGTGTGCATCAGATAAGCCTCGTTGAAGCGGTGGTAGTCGAGCTTGCGGGTCTCCGAGTCCTGCACCAGGATCTGCGAGGCCTGACTCAGCCCCGCCAGCAGCTTGTGGGTGGATTGGGTGGCGAACACCAGCGCATCACGCGAGCGCGGCCGGCCCTTGCCGATGGCGTGCATGCCGCGGTAGAAGTCATGGAAGGCCGCGTGCGGCAGCCAGGCCTCATCGAAGTGCAGGGTGTCGATGAAGTCGCCCAGCAGCTCCTTGATGGTATCCACGTTGTAGAGGATGCCGTCGTAGGTGCTCTGGGTGATGGTCAGCACCCGCGGCTTGGCCTTGATGTCGCGCGCGAAGGGGTGGGTGGCGATCTTCTTGCGGATGTTCTCCGGCCGGAATTCGTCGAGCGGGATGGGTCCGATGATGCCGTAGTTGTTGCGCGTTGGCGTGAGAAAGATGGGGATCGCCCCGGTCATGATGATGGCGTGCAGCACCGACTTGTGGCAGTTCCGGTCCACCACGACGATGTCGCCCGGCGCCACCGTGTAGTGCCAGACCATCTTGTTCGACGAACTGGTGCCATTGGTGACGAAGAACAAGTGATCGGCATTGAAGATCCGCGCGGCATTGTGCTCGGAGGCCCCGACCGGACCGGAATGGTCGAGCAACTGACCCAACTCCTCGACCGCGTTGCAGACATCGGCCCGAAGCAGGTTTTCGCCGAAGAATTGGTGGAACATCTGGCCGATGGGACTCTTGAGGAAGGCCACCCCGCCCGAGTGGCCGGGGCAGTGCCAGGAGTAGGAGCCGTCCGCGGCGTAGTGCGTGAGCGCCCGGAAGAAGGGGGGCACGATGGAGTCCAGGTAGGCGCGCGCCTCGCGCACGATGTAGCGGGCGAGGAACTCCGGCGTGTCCTCCAGCATGTGGATGAAGCCGTTCAACTGCCGCAGGATGTCGTTGGGGATGTGGCGCGCGGTGCGCGTCTCGCCATGCAGAAAGATCGGGATCTCGGCGTTGCGGAAACGGATCTCCTCGACGAAGGCCCGCAGCTCGGCGATGGTCTCTTCCTCCTCGTTGGCCAGCTCCTCGTCGTCCACCGACAGGATGAAGGCGCAGGCGCGCGACTGCTGCTGGGCAAAGGAGGAAAGATCGCCGTAGCTGGTGACCCCCAATACCTCGATGCCCTCCTTCTCGATGGCTTGGGCGAGCGCACGAATGGAAAGACCGCTCTGGTTTTCCGAGCGGAAGTCTTCATCGATGATGACGACAGGGAAGCGGAAACGCATATCTGGGAAGCGCAGTCAGGGGTGAGCGGTAAAGGGTGTTTATCGTGGGCCCCTGCGGCCTTGGCGAGCGCGCGTCAGCGGAGGGGACGAAGGAGATTGTACTGCGTCTGTCTGTCCCCATGACCTGCGACTAGATCTTCGGCAAGGTCACGCCCGTCTGCCCCTGGTACTTGCCGCCACGGTCGCGGTAGGAGGTCTCGCACACCTCGTCGGACTCCAGGAACAGCATCTGCGCCACGCCCTCGTTGGCGTAGATCTTGGCCGGCAGCGGTGTGGTGTTGGAGAACTCCAGCGTCACATGCCCCTCCCACTCCGGCTCCAGCGGTGTGACGTTGACGATGATGCCGCAACGCGCGTACGTGCTCTTGCCCAGGCAGATCGTGAGCACATTGCGCGGGATGCGGAAATACTCGATGGTGCGGGCAAGCGCGAAGGAGTTGGGCGGGATGATACAGTACTCGCCCTTGACCTCGACAAAGGACTGCGGGTCGAAGGCCTTGGGGTCGACGATGGTGGTGTTGATGTCGGTAAACAGCTTGAATTCGTCGGCGCAGCGCACGTCGTAACCGTAGCTGGAGGTCCCATAAGAGACGATCCTGCGCCCATCCACCTCCTTGACCTGGCCTGGCTCGAAAGGGGTGATCATGCCGTGTTCCAGGGCCATGCGGCGGATCCAGCGGTCGGACTTGAGGCTCATGGCTGAAGCGGGATAGAAAAAAGGCGTGGGGATGATACCTCACGCCTTCCGAATCGCGGCCGTGTCCGCTCAAGTGTTCTGGATGACGATGTTGGGGAACTTGGAGGAGTGGTCCACCGCCAGCTCGCCCACCTTGACCGCCACACGCCGGGCGATCTGCCGGTAGATCTGCGCGATACGGCTGTCCGGTTCGGCCACCACGGTCGGCGTGCCCGAGTCGGTCTCCTCGCGGATGCGGATGTCGAGCGGCAACCCGCCGAGGAATTCGACACCGTAGTCCTTGCACATGCGCTCGCCTCCGCCCTCGCCGAAGATGCGCTCCTCATGGCCGCACTTCGAACAGATATGGATGGACATGTTCTCGACGATGCCTAGGATGGGCACCCCCACCTTCTCGAACATCTTCAGCCCCTTGCGCGCGTCGATCAGCGCGATGTCCTGTGGGGTCGTGACGATCACCGCACCGGTCACGGGCACGCGCTGGGCAAGGGTGAGCTGGATGTCGCCGGTGCCCGGCGGCAGGTCCACCACCAGATAATCGAGGTCTTTCCAGCGAGTGTTGTTGAGCAGCTGTTCCAAGGCCTGCGTCACCATGGGACCCCGCCAGACCATGGGGGTCTCCACATCGATCAAGAAGCCGATGGACATC
>CALAMX010000098.1 GCA_937925755.1 uncultured Burkholderiales bacterium | reverse complement strand
CGGAGGCTAACCTGCCGTCAGGCAGGTTAAGCGAGCGAAGCGAGCGGCCGAAGCCACAACGAAGTTTCGGCGGAGGCTAACCTGCCGTCAGGCAGGTTAAGCGAGCGAAGCGAGCGGCCGAAGCCACAACGAAGTTTCGGCGGAGGCTAACCTGCCGTCAGGCAGGTTAAGCGAGCGGAAGCGAGCGGCCGAAGCCAACACCGCGCAACGGAGCCGAGCGCCCGCGCAGCCAGTTATGCAGAGCTTCCCTAAAGACGGCAGTTCTCATTGCCGCTAAGATATCGTCCATCGGCAGTGCCGGCAGAGATCAGTCGTTATCCCTGAAGACACCGGAGGATCTATGAGCAACGTCACGCTCGCTGCGGAGATCGAGGCCTACAGCCGTTGGCGCAGCCAGCTCGCCGAGAGCATCACCGCTTACCGCCAATGGTTGGGGCGCGAGGACCTGAACGACGCCCAGCGCGATTTGCGCCTGCAGCACCTGATCGACCGGCTGGCGGAGGACAAGCTGAATGTAGCCTTCATCGCCGAGTTCTCGCGCGGCAAGTCCGAGCTCATCAACGCCATCTTCCTCTCCGATCTCAAGCAGCGCCTGTTGCCCTCCACCGCCGGCCGCACCACCATGTGCCCGACGGAGCTGCTCTACGACGCCCACCGCCCGCCGCTCATCGAGCTGTTGCCCATCGAAACGCGCACGACCAACGCCACGGTGTCGGAATACAAGACCTATCCCGAAGAGTGGACGGTGCTGCCGATCGATGTCAACGACCCCGACAGCGTGACCCAGGCCATGCAGGAGGTCTGCCGGGTGAAGGCCGTGAGCGCGGAGGAGGCCATGCGCTATGGCCTGTACGACCCGGAACATCCGGATGCCAGCCTCACGCTCAACGACGACGGCACGGTCACCATCCCCGCCTGGCGGCACGCGATCATCAACTACCCCCACCCCTTCCTCAAACAGGGCCTGGTGGTCTATGACACGCCGGGCCTCAACGCCATCGGCGTCGAGCCCGAGCTCACCTTGAACCTACTGCCCAACGCGCACGCGGTCCTCTTCGTCCTGTCCGCGGACGCCGGCGTGACCAAGTCGGACATCGAGGTCTGGCGCAGCCACATCCAGCCGCGGGGCAAAGCGCGCGGCCGCCTGGTGGCGCTGAACAAGATCGACGGCCTGTGGGACGAGTTGAAGAGCGAGGCGCAGATCAACGCCGAGATCGAGGCGCAGGTCAAAAGCTGCGCTGACCTGCTCGGCATCGACCCCAGCCAGGTCTTCCCCGTCTCCGCGCAAAAGGGGCTGCTCGCCAAGATCACGGGCGACGAGCGTCTGCTCGAGCGCAGCCGTCTGCTCGCCCTGGAACGCGCGCTGTCCGAAGAGCTGATCCCCTCCAAACAGGCCATCGTGCGCGATCAGACCAGCACCGAGCTCGCCGACCTGCTGGCCACCACCGAGGCCCTACTGTGCGCCCGCGAGCGCAACGTCGAGGAGCAGCTCACCGAGCTCAGGGGGTTGCAGGGCAAGAACCAGGACGTGGTCGAGCACATCATGCAGAAGATCGCCCAGGACAAGGAGGCCTTCGAGCGCGGGCTGCAGCGCTTCCAGGCCCTGCGCAGCGTCTTCGCCCAGCAGAGCATCAAGCTCTTCGCGCACATCGGCAAGGACGTGCTCAAGCAGGAGGTGCGCACCGTGCGCGAGGCCATGGAGACCAGCCGCTTCACCACCGGCATCCGCGCGGCCATGAACGACTTCTTCGCCCGCCTGAACGAACACCTCGACCAGGCCATGGCCCAGGTGGAGGAGATCAACAAGATGATGGAGGCCATGTACGCCAAGCTCAACGCCGAGCACGGCATCCAGTTGATCGCCATCCCGCCCTTCTCCATGCTCAGGTACCGCAAGGAGATGGCCCGTCTGGAGTCCACGTACGACCGCCACTTCAACACGCTGCTCAACCTGCTGACCACCGAGCAGCACACCCTCACCCGGCGCTTCTTCGAGACGCTGGCCAAGCGCGTGATCGAGGTGTTCGATGCCGCCAACCGCGAGGCGGAAAACTGGCTCAGATCCATCATGTCGCCCATGGAGAGCCAGGTGCGCGAGCACCAGATGCAGCTACGGCGCCGGCTGGAGAGCGTCAAACGCATCCACAAGGCGGCCGATACCCTGCAAGATCGCATCCGCGAGCTGGAGCAGGCCCAAGGCGAGATCCGCCGCCAATTGGGCGAGCTCGCGCAAATGCGTGGGGAGATCGAGCGCTGCCTGGAGGGCGAGGCCGAGGCGGTCTTGCAGCGGGCGGCCTGATCCGGGCGGCCTGATCCTCCAGTGGGGCGGTAGTGGCCCGCCGCCCAGGGCTGAGACAGGACTGCGCCGGCGGCCGACAGAACGCCGCCGGTCGCGGCTACCGACCGGTCAGCCGATGGTACTTCTCCATCAGTTGTTCGTGGGTCTCCACATAGTCGGGGTTCACTGGGATGCAATCCACGGGACAGACCTCCCGGCACTGCGGCGTGTCGAAGTGACCGACGCATTCGGTGCACTTGTTGGGGTCGATCACATAGATCTCATCGCCCTGCGAGATCGCGCCGTTCGGGCACTCGGGCTCGCACACGTCGCAATTGATGCATTCGTCGGTGATCATCAGGGCCATACTCAGTCCTCGCTACAGAAACGCCAAAAAAGTCAAAAAAACTATGACACTGGATTCAACTTGGCGGCCAATCGTTCCGCGATCGAGGGGGCCACGAAGGGGCGCACGTCGCCACCCAAGCGGGCGATCTCGCGCACCATGCTGGCGGAGAGGAACATATACTGCTCGCCCGGGGTCATGAACACGGTCTCCAGTTCGGGGTACAGGCTACGGTTCATGCCGGCGAGCTGGAATTCGTACTCGAAGTCGGACACCGCCCGTAGCCCCCGCAGAACCAGATGCGTGCCCTCTCGCCGCACGAAGTCCACCAATAGGCCGTCGAAGCCGACCACCCGCACGCCGGGCAGGTCGGCGAGGCTCTCGCGCGCCATCATGACCCGCTCCTCCAGGCTGAAGAAGGGCCGCTTGCTGGCATTGGCCGCCACCGCCACCACCACCTCGTCGAAGATGCGCGCCGCCCGCCGCACGAGGTCCTCGTGCCCGCGGGTGACGGGATCGAAGGTGCCGGGATAGATGATCTTGCGCTTCAAAGCGGCTCCAGCAGGCAGAAGTGGGACTGGCCGGCGCGGCCTTCGCGCAGGATGCGCCAGGCGGTGAGATCCGGCCGCGTGCCAAACTCGGCATAGATTCTACCGCCCGGAGCGAGCCGTGTCGCCGCCCTTGCCAGGGCGGGGGCAAGGAGGCCGCTGGCGAAGGGGGGGTCGAGCAGGATCAGATCGAAGCGGCCGCAATCCCCCTCCAGGTAGCCCAGGGCATCGGCGCGCAGGATGTGCACCTGGGTCGCCCCGAGGGCGTGCGCGTTGCGCACAAGTGCCGCCAGGGCACGGGGGTCGTGCTCCACCATGACCACCTCGGCCGCCCCGCGCGAGGCGGCCTCGAATCCCAGGGCGCCGCTGCCGGCGAAGAGGTCCAGGCAACGCTGCCCGTCCAGGCGCTGTCCCAGCCAGTTGAACAGGGTCTCGCGCACCCGGTCCGGGGTCGGGCGCAGCCCGGGCAGGTCGGGGAAGCGCAGGATGCGGCTGCGCCAGGTGCCACCGATGATGCGCACCTGGTTGGGCGAGCCCTTAGTTGGATTGCGCCTCACGCTGCCCGCCGACGACCACGGTGTGCAGGGCCTCGGGCCGGATGCGCGCGCGGAAGGCCCGCACGATGTCCTCGCGGGTGACCGCCTCGACCCGCGCCGGGTATTGCGCCAGCCAGTCGAGCGGCAGCCGGTAGAAGCCGATCACGGCGAGCTGCTCGAGGATCTTGCGGTTGCTGTCCAAGCGCAGGGGGAAGCTGCCCACGAGGAAGTCCTTGGCCTGTCTGAGCTCTGCCTCGGTCGGACCCTCGCGCAGGAAGTCCTCCAAGGTCTTGCGCACCACCTCGAGCGCCGCGTCGGTCGCCTCGCGCCGGGTCTGCAGGCCGATGCGAAAGGGGCCCAGCGCCTGCATGGGCTCTAGCTGGCTGTAGGCGCTGTAGGCCAGCCCACGTTTGACGCGGATCTCGTTGAGCAGTCGCGAGTCGAAACCGCCGCCGCCGAGGATGTAATTGCCGACCACCAGTGGGAAGAAGTCCGGGTCGTCGCGCCGGATGGCGGGCATCCCCACGAAGAGGTGGCTTTGCGTGGCGTGGTGCGGGATCACGCGCTCGCTGCCGGTCGCGGCGACCTCAACCTCGGGCAGCGGCGGCGGCGCCTCGCCGGCCGGCAGGGCGGCGGTGAGGAATTCGGCCAGGGCCGCCGCCGCCGCGCGATCGAGGTCGCCCAGGATGGCCACTGTGGCATTGCGCGCCACGTAATGGCGCCGGTGGAACCCTTGGAGGTCCTCCACCGTCAGCCGCTCGATCGCCTCGATCTCGCCCGACGCCTCCTGGGCGTAGGGGTGGCTGGCATAGAGGGCGGCCTTAAAGGCCTTTTCCCCGAGGTAGCCGGGCTGGGTGGCCGCCTCCTTGAGCCCGGCCACCGCCCGCGCCTTCTCGCGCACCAGCACCGCCGGTGCGAAGTGCGGCTCGGCCAGCACCGCACGCAGGACGGCCACGGCGCGCGTGCGCTCACGCTCGTCGCTCAAGGTGCGCAGGCTGAAACCGGCGCGGTCGGCGTCGAAATGCCCGGAGAGCACGGCACCGACGTCCGCCAGGGCCTCGGCCAGGGCCTGTTCCGACCAGGGGCCCGCGCCCAGGCGCATGAGCTGGTGGGTCATGCGCGCCAGCCCCGCCGCCGCGGGCGAAGGGTCGCGCGCGCTGCCGGCCGCGAAGCTGACGCTCACGTCCAGCATGGGCAGGTCGCGGTTTTCCACGAAGTACACGCGCGCCCCGCTGGCGCTCACCCAGTGCTGGATGTGAGTTGCCCCGCCCTGGAAAGGCGGGGCTTCCTCGCCACGCGCTCGAGTGGGGCCTTCGGCCCCGGGCACATGCCTCGTCTCGCTCAGCCCGCCATGAATGGCGGGGCTTGCGCTCGACCCGTGGTCGAGCCCCGCCCAGACGGGCAGCACAAGCAAAAAAGCGAGGCTGAGGTACAGGCTTCTAGCGCGCATGGCGGTCTCCCAGCAAGCGTGCCGTCGGCCGCGCCAGGCCGGCCTCCACCGGCTGCGGCTCCAGACGGGCGAGGGTCAGGCGGTCATCGACGAGATAGCGGCGGGCCACCGCCTGGACCTGCTCGGGGGTGACCTCACGCAACCGCTCGAAGCGCAGCCTGCGCGTCTGGTGACGCAGGCCGGCGCTCTCCCATAGCCCGATCTCGCGTGCCTGGAAAAACAGCGAGTCTTGCTCGAAGACCTGGGCGGCCAAGACCTGGGCCTTGACGCGCGCGAGCTCCTCGGCGTCGACTCCATCGCGTTGAATGCGCTCGATCTCCCGACGCAAGGCCGCCACCGCCGCATCCAGAGGCTTGCCCTCGGCCGCGGTGAGGCTCAGCAAAAACAGGCCGGGGCCGCGCGCCACGGCATCGTAGTACGCCCCCACGTCCACCGCCACCTGCTGCTCCCGCACCAAGGCGCGCGGCAGGCGGGCCGAGGCATGGCCGTCGAGCACCCCCGCCAGGACCTCCAGGGCGTAGGGCTCCCAGTCCGCCGCGGGGTCGGCCAGCCGCGGCACATGCCAGGCGAGATAGGCGGCGGCCAGTCGCGCCGGCGCCTTGACCGTGACCGTGCGCATCCCGCGCGGCTCAACCTCGGCCAGCGCCCGTCGCAGCGGCAACGCGCGTGCCGGGATGGCCCCGAAGTGCCGCTCGGCCAGGGCGAACACCGCCGCCGGCTCGACATCGCCGACGACCACGAGCAGCGCGTTGTTGGGCGCGTACCAGCGCTCGTACCAGGCGCGCGCGTCCTCCACGCGCAGGTGTTCGAGGTCGTCCATCCAGCCGATGACCGGGTGCCGATAGGGGTGGGACTGATAGGCGGTCGCCATCAGGGCCTCGTACAGCAGCGCGTGCGGGTTGTCCTCGGTGCGCTGCCGCCGTTCCTCTTTGACCACCTCGATCTCCTTGGCAAAGGCCGCGGGCGACAGGGTGAGGTTGACCATGCGGTCGGCCTCCAGCTCGAACGCCAACCCCAAGCGGTCCGCTTGCAGGGTCTGGTGATAAACGGTCGCATCACGCGAGGTGAAGGCGTTCTCGCGCCCGCCGGCGGCGGCGATGCGCCGGGAGAACTCGCCATCGGGCAGCGCGGCGGTCCCCTTGAACATCATGTGCTCCAGCACGTGTGCCACGCCGGTCGTGCCATAGCTCTCGTCCATACTGCCGGCGCGGTACCACAGTTGGCTCACCACCACGGGCGCGCGGTGGTCGGGCTTGACGATCACCTTGAGGCCATTGGCGAGAGTGTGTTCGTAAGTCTCGCCCTGTCCAGCCCGAGCGGGCCCCACCCAGGCCAAGCCAAGCCCGATGAGCAGGACCCAGAGCAAGGTCGATGGGTTGATCGGTCTTCGTCTCATGTCGCGCATCATCCTTTCACTGGCTGCAGACGACTGCCGGGCCGACAGTGGCTGCATGATAAGATTGAACCACATTCAACCCATCTTCTGACCCCCACTGCCGTGTTCGGTTTCTTCAAAGCCGGCAAAAAGCCCTCTCCAGAGACCGTCGCCGCCCCTGGGTCGGCGGCCTCTCCCGAGCCCGCCACCGCCGTCGAGGCCGCCAGCCAGCCGGCGCGGCTGGGCTGGGCGCAGCGCCTCAAGGCCGGGCTGGCCAAGACCCGCCAGGTCCTCAACACCCCGGTGGGCGAGCTCTTCCGCCGCCATCCCCAGATCGACGAGGCCCTGTACGCCGAGCTCGAGGAGATCCTGCTCACCGCCGACGTCGGCGTCGAGGCCACGGACGATCTGCTCGACTCCCTGCGCCAGCGCGTCAAGCGCGACCGCCTGACCGATTCCGCGCAACTGCGCGACGCGCTCAAGGACCTGCTGCTCGCGCTGCTCGCGCCGCTGGAGGCGCCGCTCGACGTCTCGCGCGCCCGCCCTTTCGTCATCATGCTCGCTGGGGTCAACGGCGCCGGCAAGACCACCACCATCGGCAAGCTGGCCAAGCGCTTCCAGGCCGAGGGGCGCTCCGTGCTGCTCGCCGCCGGCGACACCTTTCGGGCCGCGGCGCGCGAGCAACTCATGGTGTGGGCTGAGCGTAACCAGGTCGAAGTGGTGGGCGGCCAAGGCAGTGACCCCGCTGCGGTCATCTTCGACGCCGTGCAATCGGCGCGCGCCCGTGGCATCGACGTCGTCCTGGCCGACACCGCCGGGCGCTTGCCCACCCAATTGCACCTGATGGAGGAGATCCGCAAGGTGCGGCGCGTGATCCAGAAGGCCGACCCGACCGCCCCGCACGAGGTGTTGCTGGTGCTCGACGCCAACACGGGGCAAAACGCGCTTGCCCAGGTCAAGGCCTTCGACGCGGCCATCCAGGTCACCGGCCTGGTGCTCACCAAGCTGGACGGCACCGCCAAGGGCGGGGTCATCGCCGCGCTCGCCCGCCGCCCCGGGCACACCGGCGCCCCCATCCCGGTGCGCTACATCGGCGTGGGCGAGGGCCTGGACGACCTCGCCCCCTTTCGCGCGCGCGAGTTCGTCGACGCCCTGTTCGGCGATTGAACCCCGGCATGATCGAATTCGACCGCGTCACCAAGCGCTACCCCGGTGGCCACGAGGCCCTGTCCGAGGTGAGCCTGAGGATCGCCCAGGGCGAGATGGTCTTCCTCACCGGGCACTCCGGTGCCGGCAAGAGCACGTTGCTCAAGCTCATCGCCGCCATCGAGCGGCCCACCAGCGGGCAGATCATCGTCAACGGCCAGAACATCAGCCGGCTCAAGCGGGCGGCGCTACCCTACTTCCGCCGCAACATCGGGCTCATCTTCCAGGATCACAAGCTGCTGTACGACCGCACGGTGTTCGACAACGTCCTGCTGCCCCTGCATATCCAGGGTCTGAGCGGGCATGATGCCGCCAAGCGGGCGCGCGCCGCGCTCGACAAGGTGGGGCTGCTCGGGCGCGAGCGCGCGCGGCCCATCACCCTCTCCGGCGGCGAGCAGCAGCGCCTGTGCATCGCCCGCGCCATCGTCAGTCGGCCGGCCCTGGTCCTGGCCGACGAGCCCATGGCCAACCTGGACGACGCCTACGCCCACGAGATCATGGAGATGTTCCGCGCCTTCAACCAGGTCGGCGTGACCTTGGTCATCTCCACCCACAACCTAGACCTCATCCGCCGCTACGGCGGCCGCCGCATCACCCTCGCCCACGGGCGGCTCATCGACGCCCAGCCGAACACCACCGTCACCGGGTCCCTGCCCGCATGAGCGCCTGGGTCGAACACAACCTGCACAGCCTGCGCGTGGCCTTCAAACGGCTCATCGACGCGCCGTTCGCCTCGCTCTTCACCGTCCTGGTGATCGCCGTGGCCTTGAGCCTGCCGGCCGGCCTCTATCTCGCGCTTGCCAACCTCCAACGCCTTGCCGGCAACGTCCCCACCGAGGCGGAGCTCAGCCTCTTCCTCAAGACCGAGGTCGGCCTCGAGCAGGCACGCCGCCTCGCCGCCAAGCTCGCCACACGGCCGGAGGTGCGCCACGTGCGTCTCATCGACCGGGACGCGGCGCTGGCGCAACTTGCCGCCGCCGGCCTGGGCGAAGTGGCGGCAGCGCTTCCCGCCAACCCCCTGCCGCATACCTTGGTCGTCAGCGCCCGCGATCCCGACCCCACCAGCCTGGAACGCCTGCGCGAGGCCCTCGCGCGCCTGCCCGAGGTCGAGCGGGTCAACCTCGACACCGACTGGGCCCGGCGGCTTGCCGCCCTGCTCGCCCTCGGCCGCGATCTGGTCACCCTGCTCGCCATCCTGCTCGGCCTGGCCCTGGCCGTCATCACCGGCAATACCATCCGGCTGCAAATCTATGCCCAACGCGACGAGATCGAGGTGGCCCGCCTCATTGGCGCCACCGACCGTTTCATCCGCCGCCCTTTCCTCTACTTCGGCGCCCTCCAGGGCCTCGCGGGGGGGCTGGCCGCCTGGCTGCTGCTCGCCGTGACGGCCCTCCTGCTCGAGGACAGCGTCGCCCGGCTCGCCGACAGCTACGGCACGACCTTTCGCTTGACCGGGCTTGCCGCACCCGAGGCCGCCGCCCTGCTCGCCACCTCGACCCTGCTGGGGCTCGCCGGCGCCTATTTCGCCGTGGGATACACCCTGCGCGGGCTGGACACCCCGAGATGAGCCCGCTTAACAACGGACATGACCATCGTTCCCAGCCCGTGAACGTGGCCGTTAGCCCATGACCGTTGTAGGAGCGGCGAAAGCCGCGACCATTGCGTTGCCCGCAGTCGAAGTCGCGACTCTCGTCGCTCCTACCACCGCTCTTCGATGTGGTCGGGGTGCAGGAGCACCGACACAAGCAAGCTTGCCGGGGGTGTTTGCTCCACCCACGCCGCGGGAACTTTACGCTGTTAGCACTCTCGATAGGCGAGTGCTAAACTTGTTACAAAAACTTTCGGAGGGCTTCGATGACCACAGCCACCCTGAGCTATCCTGTACCCACCTCGCTCGGCAGTCTGGAGAACTACATCCAAGCGGTCAACCGCTTCCCCATCCTCAGCCCTGAGGAGGAGTATGCCCTGGCCAAGCGCTTCCGCGAGCACAACGACTTGGAGGCGGCGCGGCAACTGGTGCTGTCGCATCTGCGCCTGGTCGTCTCCATCGCCCGCGGCTAT
>CALAMX010000097.1 GCA_937925755.1 uncultured Burkholderiales bacterium | reverse complement strand
AGCGACAGCGCCAGCCTCATCCGTGCCCTGCCAGGTGGGCAGACGCGCGCCGCCGGTGGGGTGTCCGGTCTACCGGTCATCCGCGGCCTGGCCGACGAGCGGCTGCGCATTCAGGTGGATGGCATGGACATCCTCGCCGCCTGCCCCAACCACATGAATCCGGCGCTGTCCTACATCGACCCCAGCCGGGTGGAGGCGATCGAGGTCTATGCCGGGGTGAGTCCGGTCTCCGCCGGCGGCGACGCCATTGGCAGCGCGGTGTCGGTCACCTCCACCCCGCCCGCCTTTGCCCCCGCCGGCACCCCAGCGCAGCGCACGGCGGCGGCGGGCGCCTTCTACCGCAGCAACGGGGATGCCCGCGGCGGTAACCTGCGGGCCGGCTATGGCACCGAGACCGTGGCCGTGGCTTATGACGGCGCCTATGCCAAGGCCGACAACTACAAGGCGGGCAAGGCGTTCAAGACCTATACCTTCACCGGCCGTGCCGGCCACAGCCTCGGCCTCGACGAGGTCGGCTCATCCGCCTACGAGACCGCCAACCACGCCTTGGGGCTCGCCTGGCGCAGCGACGGCCAGCTCGTGGATCTGCGCTACACCCGGCAGCAGACTCCCTTCCAGGGTTACCCCAACCAGCGCATGGACATGACCGACAACGTCAGCGACAAGCTCAACCTGGCGTTCACCAGCCGCCAGGGCTGGGGCCTGCTCAAGGCGCGCGCCTTCTATGAAACGATCGAGCACGAGATGGACTTCGGGCCAGACAAGCGCTACTGGTATGGCATGGCCTCGGGCGGGCCCAATCCGCCAGGGGGTAACGCCACGCCTTGTTCGCCGATTGGCCCCACCTGTGCCGCTGGCATGCCGATGTACACCGAGGGCAAGAACACCGGCCTGAACCTGCAGGGCGAGCTGCCGGTGGGCGAGGCGGACAAGGCGCGCGTCGGGGTGGAATACCGGGCGCAGCGGCTGGACGACTGGTGGACGCCCTCGGGGGCGATGATGTGGCCGGGCACCTTCTGGAACATCCGCGACGGTGAGCGCGACCGCTATGCCGTCTTTGGTGAATGGGAGGGTCGGCGCGGCGCTATCACTCACATCATCGGCTTGCGTCACGAGACGGTGGCCATGGATGCCGGGCCGGTGCAGGGGTACAAGACCGACATTGCCACTGCACCGAGCCCGGGTGTCGATGTCGGCAACCAGATCGCCGAAAGCAGTGCCTTCAATGCCGCCGATCGCTCCAAGACCGACCGCAACTGGGACCTCGCCTGGCTCATGCGCTATACCCCCGATGTCGCCCAGACCTATGAGCTGGGCTTGGCGCGCAAGACCCGCTCGCCAGGGCTTTACGAGCGCTATGCCTGGTCCACCTGGCAGATGGCGGCGCTGATGAACAACTTCGTCGGCGACGGCAACGGCTATGTCGGCAACCTGAACCTCAAGCCAGAGGTGGCCTACACCCTGAGCGCCGCCGGTGAGTGGAAGACAGGGGACTGGACCTGGCGGCTGGCGCCTTACTACAGCCAGGTCGAGGACTATATCGACGCGGTGTGCATCGCCAACTGCGTGCCACAAAAATTCCGCATCTTGCGCTATGCCAACCACGACGCCCGTATCTACGGGGTGGAGCTCAACATGCGCGGACGGTTGGGGAGGGTCTTCGACGCCGATCTCGGCCTCGAAGGCAGCGTGAGCTATACGCGCGGCAGAAACACCACGACCAAGGACAATCTCTACGACATCATGCCGCTCAATGCCAAACTGGCCCTCACCCAGGCGAGCGGCGCTTGGTCGTGGCGGCTGGAGGGCGAGTTCGTCGCGGCCAAGGACAAGGTCTCCAGCGTGCGCCAGGAGGTCCCCACCGCTGGCTACGGGCTCATGCACCTGCGCGCGAGCTACCGCATGAAGCCCGTGCGTCTCGATTTCGGCGTCGAGAACGTCTTCGACAGGGGCTATGATCTGCCACTGGGTGGCGCCTATGTCGGCCAGGGTAGCACCATGACCAACCCGCCGTTGCCCAACTATCCGCAGTGGGGCACACCGGTGCCGGGGCCGGGACGTACCTTCTATGTCGGGTTAAACTGGACGCTCTGAGCGAATGTCCAGCACCCCGCATGTCACCCCTCCAGGCCCTGCCGCGCGAGCTGAAGCTACCGCTTCTCGTCTCCACCGCCGTGCACGGTCTGGCCTTGGGCCTGCTGCCGGTGCAGGGCCTGCCGCCGCCTGCTAGCCCGCCGGCATTGACGGTGCGACTCGAGGCGCCGGCGGTGCCGGACAAGGTCGCGCCGCCCACCGCGAAGACTGCTGAGCAAAGGCCTGCCGTTGCGGCGGCGCCGCCGCGGTCGTCAGGCAGCCGGGTGGGGCCGGAGCTCGCCGAGCCGGTGCCCACGCTGGCCTCGCCGCGTGTGCAGGATACCGTCCCCTCGGCCTTGGGCTTGCAGAGTGCGACGACGTCCGCCACGGCCGTGGCCATGACCCCGCGCTACGAGGCCGGTCTTGCGGAAGCGGCCGGCACACCGGCAGCAATCGCAGACTCGGGGAACGTGGTGCCTCTGCCCAGCGGGCACGCCCCCCGCCTTGCGACCGCGAGTTCGCCTCTTAGCATGCCAGGCACTGCCGAAGGGCAGACGGCCAGTGCCAGCCCAGACGCTACAGCCGAAGCCGGCCTCGCCCAGCGTGCGCCACCGACGGATGCCCTGCGCCAGGCGACCACCCGACCGGCAGCGGCCGCCGCGGCGGCCGCTGTCGGGCCTGGTGCTGCAACCGGCCTGCCAGAACTGGCCGAAGGCGCGCGCCACGCTCAGGGTCAGGCGCGCGACAAGACACCCTGGCAAGCCGCCCAGCCGACCTGGGCGCAGGGCACGGCCTTGCCGGCAGCACGAGCCCAGCCCGAGGTCGCCGCCGATAGCAGCGGCGGCGAGTCGCGCCCATGGCTGGCGGAACCGACCCTTGCCCCCCGACCCCTGCGCGTTGCCTCCGCTGTCGCGCTCTCCCTGCTGGAGGCCGAGGACGCCCCCAGCAACGCCATCGCCTACGCGCGGCTTCGCGAGACGAGCCGCGCCTGTTTCGCCCCCCCGCCGGTGCACTGGAACGCCCAGGGACGAGTGCTGCTGCGTATCCGTGTCGATGCCATGGGCCATCCCGTCGAGGTGGCGCTGGAGAGCGGCAGTGGCGAGCCTCGCCTGGATCGCCTGGCGCTTGCGCAAGCGCGCGATTGCGCCCGTTTCGAGATCCTCGACCGCCACGGCCGGCCGCGCGCCGCCGTGGTGCGTCTGCCTGTGGTCTATCGCTTTTCCGATTGAGGAGATCTCCATGCGTCGATCCTTGTCGATCTTTCTCTTTGCGCTCAACCTGCCCGTACTCGCCGCGGGGCTGCCGGCGGCAGACGAGGCGGCAAAACTGGCGCTTGCCGCCTATCGCGCCGCCGCCGAGTCGGGCGAACCCACTGCCCAGTTCAAGCTGGGCTGGCTTTACGCCCATGGCGAGTGGGTGCAGCAGGACCTCAGTGAGGCGCGGCGTTGGTACACCCTGGCGGCGCGCCAGGGCGAGACCTCGGCGCAATTCAACCTCGCCCTTCTGCTGCTCGCGGCCAAACCTGGCACGCCCGAGGCGCAGGAGGGGCTTGCCTGGCTCAAACAGGCGGCCGAAGGGGGGCTGGCGCGCGCCCAGCTCAAACTGTCCGAGCTCTTGGAGGCCGGGCAGTATCTGCCGGCCGACCTGCCGGCGGCGATCGCCTGGCTCAAGCGTGCGGCCGACGGTGGCGACCCCGCGGCGCAGAACAACCTGGGACTGCGCCTGCTCGCAGGCCACGGCGTCGAACGGGATACCACGGCCGGCCTGGCGTGGCTGCTGCGCGCGGCCGAGGCCGAATACACCACAGCGCAGACCAATCTGGGGCTCGTTTACATGGACGGGCTGCACGGGGTGGCAGTGGACCCGGTGGCGGCGGTGCGTTGGTTCGGTCGAGCCGCTGAGAAGGGTGACACCCTGGCGCAGTATCGCTTGGGCCTTGCCCTCGACAAAGGCTTGGGCGTGGCACGCGACGCGGCGGCCGCCCGGCGTTGGCTTGAGATGGCCGCCCAGGGAGGGGAGCGGGCGGCGGCCACCTATCTGGGGCTGGCGTATGAGGCGGGCAGCTTTGGCCCACCCGATGCGGCCACCGCCGCGCAGTGGTATCGACGCGCCGCGGAGGCCGGCGATGCGCTGGCCGCCAACAACTTGGGGGTATTGCTGCGCGAGGGACGTGGCCTCGCCCAGGAACTTACTGAGGCCAGGCAGTGGTTCGAGCGGGCGGCGCAGGCGGGTGAGCTCAATGCCTGGTACAACCTGGGGCTGATGCACGAGCAGGGTGAGAGCGGTCCCAGGGACGAGGCGGCGGCGCTCGAGGCCTACCAGCGCGCCGCCGAGGGGGGCTTGCCCAAGGCGCAGGGGCGGCTGGGCTGGCTGCTCTACAAACAGGGCCGCTATGCCGAGGCGCTCAAATGGCTCACACGCGCCGCCGAAGGCGGCGACGCCGCGGCACAGAACAACCTGGGCGTGATGTACGAACAGGGCAAGGGCGTGGCCAAGGACTATGCCCAGGCCGCGCGCTGGTACCGCAAGGCGGCCGAGGCAGGCGAGCGCAACGCGCAGAACAACCTAGGCGTGCTGCTGCGCGATGGCATCGGCGTGCGCAAGGACCTCGCCGAGGCGATCGAGTGGTTCAAACGTGCGGCCGCCCAGGGGCATGTCAAGGCCCAGCTCAATCTCGCCCAGCTCTATGAAAAGTTGTCCGGCAAGCGCTAAAGGCCCTTTAGTGGCCGGTGGTCAAAAAGTGCAGCAGACGCTGCGGTAGCCAGTCGAGGCATCCTGGGAAGGGACCGCTGAGGAAGCCGGCATGGCCGCCGCTGGCGGGATAATCCAAGAGCACGGTTGGAGAAACCTCTGCGAGCGTGGGTAAGGCGCTGGCGGGCAGAAATGGGTCATTGCGGGCGTGCAGGATGAGGGTGGGCACGCGGATATCCGGCAAGAGCGGTTTGGCGCTACTGCGCTGCCAATAGTCGAGGGCGTCGCGAAAGCCGTGCATGGGGGCGGTGATGCGGTCGTCGAAGGCGCGCAGGCTTGAGATCCCGCGCAGGTTTATGTATCCCAACTGACTACTGTGGGCGGCGCGCTTGGCTCGCATTTTGCGTTTCAAGCTGCGCAGGAAGTGCCAGGCATAGAGGCGGTTCATCCCCCGGTCGAGCGTCTGGCCGGCAGCCACCATGTCGAGCGGGGCGGAGACGGCGGCGGCGCGTGTGACGTATCCCGTGGCGCGAGCGCCGGACTCTCCCAGCCACTTGAGCAAGGCATTGCCGCCTAAGGACACCCCCACCGCGTAGAGCGGGGCGCTACCCGCCCGCGGCCGCAGGTGGGCCAGGCAAGCGGCGATTTCGGCCGAATCGCCAGCGTGATAGGCGCGCGGCAGCCGGTTCGCCTCACCCGAGCAGCCGCGAAAGTGGGCCACCACGCCACGCCAGCCGGTCTCGCGCAGGGCGTGCATGAGGGCGCGTGCATAGTGGCTGCGGCTGCTGCCTTCCAGGCCATGGAACAGGACCACCAGGGGGGCCGTGGACGACCCGTCGAGCCAGTCGAGGTCGTTGAAGTCGCCGTCCTCGCGCTCCCAACGCTCGCGGCGCAGGGGCAAGGGGGGCGCCCCGCGCAGATAGGGCCAGACGGTCTGCAGGTGGCCGCCGGGCAGCCAGCGGGGCGCGCGATAGGGGGGTGGGCAGGCCGAGTCGGGTTCAGCCACGTCCGGCGGCATCGGCCCTGCCGCGTGCGTTGCCCTTGCGCTGGATGGCGCGCCAGCCAATGTCGCGGCGCATCTGCTTGCCGGTGAAATCGATGCCCTCGGCGATCTCATAGGCCCGCGCCTGGGCGATCTTGACCGTGTCACCCAAGGCGGTGACGGTGAGCACGCGGCCACCGGCTGTGACGATCTGGTCGTCCACGCGCGTCGTGCCGGCATGGAAGACGTGGTAATCCTCGCCGTTGGCCGCCAGGCCGGTGATGGCGTCGCCCTTGCGCGGGTTGTCCGGGTAGCCGGCGGCGGCCAGCACCACGCCGAGGGCAAAGCGCCGGTCCCACTCGGCCTCGACCTGGTCGAGTCGACCCTCCAAGGCGGCTTCGATAAGGGCGGCGAAGTCGTTTTTCAGGCGCAGCATGATGGGCTGGGTCTCGGGGTCGCCCATGCGGCAGTTGAACTCCAGCACGCGCGGCACGCCATCCGCGCCGATCATGAGACCGGCGTAGAGAAAGCCCGTGTATGGGGTGCCTTCCTGCTTCATGCCCTGCACGACCGGCCTGATCACCTCGCGCAGGATACGGGCATGCAGCTCGGGGGTGATGACCGGTGCGGGTGAGTAGGCCCCCATGCCGCCGGTGTTTGGGCCTTGGTCGCCGTCCAACAGGCGCTTGTGATCCTGGCTGGTGGCCAGTGGCAGGACGTGTTCGCCGTCGACCATGACGATGAAGCTCGCCTCCTCGCCGGTGAGATATTCCTCGATGACTACACGGCGCCCGGCCTCGCCTAGGCGGTTGCCGGCGAGCATGTCATCCACCGCGGCATGCGCCTCGTCCAGGGTCTGTGCCACCACCACGCCCTTGCCGGCGGCCAGGCCGTCGGCCTTGACGACGATGGGGGCGCCATGGGCGTCGATGTGGGCATGCGCGGCAGCGGCATCGGTGAAGCTCGCATGGGCGGCGGTGGGAATGCCATGCCGCTGCATGAATGCCTTGGCGAACTCCTTGGAAGACTCCAGCCGCGCCGCGGCTTGGGTGGGGCCGAAGATTTTGAGGCCTGCGGCACGGAAGGCATCGACGATGCCGGCGGCCAGCGGTGCCTCGGGACCGACCACGGTATAGGCGATGTCCTCACGCTTGCAAAAGGCGATGAGGGTGGCGAATTCGGTCACGGGCAGGTTTTCCAGACCGGGTTCCAGGGCCGTTCCGGCATTGCCAGGGGCGACATAGACCTTTTGCACGCGCGGGCTTTGCGCCAGGCGCCAGGCTAGGGCATGCTCGCGCCCGCCGGCGCCGATGACCAGCAGTTTCATTTGGGGTTCAACGGGGTTTCGACAGGAGGGGTGTCATTTTAACCCGTCGCCGTGCCTGCCCGGCTCAATGCCGAAAATGGCGCATGCCGGTGAAGACCATGGCCATGCCATGTTCGTCGGCGGCGGTGATCACCTCCTCGTCGCGCAGCGAGCCGCCAGGCTGGATCACGGCCGTGATGCCTGCGGCCGCAGCGGCATCGATGCCGTCGCGGAAGGGGAAGAAGGCGTCTGAGGCCATGACCGAGCCGCGGACTTCGAGCCCTGCCTGTTCTGCCTTGATGGCGGCGATGCGGGCGGAGTTCACCCGGCTCATCTGGCCGGCGCCCACCCCGATGGTCATTTGCTCTTTGGCATAGACGATGGCATTGGACTTGACGAACTTCGCCACCCGCCAGGCGAACAGCAGGTCGCGCATCTCCGACTCGCTGGGCGCACGCTGGGTGACCACCTCGAGCTTCGCATAGAGGTTGAGATCGGCGTCCTGCACCAACAGGCCGCCGTTCACTCGTTTGAAATCCAGGCGCCGGACTGACTGTGGAGGCCATTCGCCGCATTCGAGCAGGCGCACGTTCTTCTTCGCGGCGAGAAGCTCAAGCGCGGCGGGTGCGACGCGCGGGGCGACGATCACCTCGACGAACTGGCGCTCCAGGATGGCGCGGGCGGTGTCGGCATCGAGTTCACGGTTGAAGGCGATGATGCCACCAAAGGCTGACTCCGGGTCAGTGGCGTAGGCGCGCTCGTAGGCCTCGTGCAAATGCGCGCCATAGGCCACGCCGCAGGGGTTGGCGTGTTTGACGATGACGCAGGCTGGGCCTGCGTCGAACTGTTTGACGCACTCCAGGGCGGCGTCGGCGTCGGCGATGTTGTTAAAGGATAGTTCCTTGCCCTGCAACTGCCGCGCGGTGGCCACGCTCGCCTCCTCGCACCGAGCCTCGACATAGAAGGCGGCCTGCTGGTGTGGATTCTCGCCATAGCGCAGGGCCTGGGCGTGCACGAGCTGTAGGTTGAGTCGGCGCGGGAAGGCGGAACCCGTGAGCCGTTTGCCAAAGTAATTGGCGATGGCGCCATCATAGGCGGCGGTGTGCTCGAATGCCTTCACCGCCAAATCGAAGCGGGTGGCCGCGCTCACCTCGCCTGCATTGGCGTCCATCTCAGTGATCAGCCGCGCGTAGTCGGCCGGGTCGGTGACGATCACGACGTGGGCATGATTCTTGGCTGCCGAGCGCACCATGGCCGGGCCGCCGATGTCGATGTTCTCGATCGCCTCCTCCAGGGTACAGTCGGGCCGAGCGACGGTCTGGGCAAAGGGATAGAGGTTCACGCACACCAGGTCGATGGGGGGGATGCCATGGCTTTGCATGGCGGCGACGTGCTCGGGGTCGTCGCGCCGGGCAAGGATGCCGCCGTGGATCTTCGGGTGCAGGGTCTTGACGCGGCCGTCCAGCATCTCCGGGAAGCCGGTGTAGTCGGCCACCTCGATGACGGGCAGGCCGGCCTCGCGCAGGGCGCGGGCAGTGCCGCCGGTGGACAACAGTTCCACCCCGCGCTCGGCCAGGGCGCGGGCGAAATCGATGAGACCGGTCTTGTCGGAGACGGAAAGCAGGGCACGTTGGATCATGTCGAGGCAGAGATGGGCGGTGCGATCTGTGAGCTGAAGGATGAAGATCGAGGGTGGCGTCTATCGCCTCACGCCTGGCCCCTCGCTCATTTGATGCCGTGTTGCTGCATCTTTTTGCGCAGGGTGTTGCGGTTGATGCCGAGCATCTCGGCGGCGCGGCTCTGGTTGCCAGCGGTGTGCTCGAGCACCACCTCGATGAGTGGCCTCTCCACGCAGTGCATGACCATGTCGTAGAGGCGGCGGGCGGGCTCGCCGTCGAGATCCCTCAGATATTTTTTCAGCTCTCTGCGTACACAAGCGGCGAGTTCGCTTTCCTCGATGCTGGACATATCCCCCCCTTATCACGATTATGCGGCCAGTCGCTCGGTCTCTAACAGATCTAGATAGACCAGGCGCGGATGCCGCTGGGCGGCACGCAGAAAGAATTCGTTGACGGCATGGATCTGCTCGCGCGCGGATTCGAGCCGGTTCATGGCATGCCGGAAACTGGCCGAATCGGCCAGGCCGCGGGTGTACCAGGCGATGTGCTTGCGCGCCATGCGCACGCCCGTCGTTTCGCCGTAAAAGCCATAGAGCGCGTCCAGGTGCTCGAGCAGGATTTGGTGGATCTCACTCACCTCGGGCGGCGGCAGCAGTTCGCCGGTGGCGAGGTAGTGCGCCACTTCGCGGAAGATCCAGGGGCGCCCCTGCGCGGCTCGCCCGATCATGATGGCGTCCGCTCCGGTGTAGTCGAGCACGTACTTCGCCTTCTGCGGCGTGGTGATGTCGCCGTTGGCGATGATGGGGATCTTGGCCTCGGCCTTCACTGCGCGGATGGTGTCGTATTCCGCCTCACCGCTGTAGCCGCAGGCGCGGGTACGGCCATGGATGGCCAGGGCCTGGATGCCGGCATCTTCGGCGATCCTCAGGATGTTGCGGGCATTGCGGTGCGCTCGGTCCCAGCCGGTGCGGATCTTGAGCGTGACCGGCACCTCGGGCACGGCCCGCACCACCGCGGTGAGGATGCGCCCGACCAGGGCCTCGTCCCGGAGCAGGGCCGAGCCGGCCATGACGTTACACACCTTCTTGGCCGGGCAGCCCATGTTGATGTCGATGATCTGCGCGCCATTGGCCACGTTATAGCGCGCCGCCTCGACCATCATGGCGGGGTCGGCGCCGGCGATCTGCACCGAGATGGGGGCGACCTCACCGCAGTGGTCGGCACGACGGCGGGTCTTGAGCGAGCCGTAGAGCAGCGAGTTGGAGGTCACCATCTCGGACACCGCCATGCCTGCCCCCAAGCGTTTGCAAAGCTGGCGGAAGGGCCTGTCGGTCACCCCGGCCATGGGCGCCACGATCAGGTTGTTGGGGAGTTGGACGTGACCGATGCGCATGGATGTCAGCAAAGCGGAAGGGGGCGAATTCTACTCGCACGCGCCGCCGTGCGAAAGCGTGTGTAGATGTGTCCAGGGTTTGTGGCAAGAGCCCGCGATCGGTGGAAAGCCGCAACAGCGTACCCTGCTCCACGGCAGGGTCGCGGGCACGGCCGTTGAGCGGCGATAGGGCGCAGACCTAAAACAGCGCCCAGCTCTGGGCGGCAGCGGTGGTCGCGACTTGCGTCTTCCCGACCAGGCATAAGTCGCGGCAAAACCGCGACCGAGCGCGTCGAATGACTTGGGCTCGCCAATCGCGCTTACGTCTCCACCAAGCAGAAGTCAGTGGACGCCAGAGAGCGTGTGTTTGTCCTGTGTTCGGGGGGGCGTGGTGTATCGGCTGCGGTGATGCTAGGATGCGGTCATGAACATCCCGTTCGAGGTCTTCGATCTGCTGGAAAAGCGCCTAGGGCGCGAGGATGCGTTGGCGGTTGCCAAGAGCATCGAAGCATCCCTGTCGCATATCGAGGAGCGCAGCAAGGAAATTGCCACCCAGCGCAAGCTGGAGGCCAAGGACGAGCTCAAGCGCGAGCTACGCGACGAGCTGGCGACCAAGGAAGACCTGGCGAAGCTCGAGGGCTCCTTGCGGGAAGACCTGGCGAAGCTCGAGGGACGGATGGATGCCCGTTTCGAGAGGTTGGACAAGAAGTTCACTGTCTATTTTTTAGTCACGATCTTCACCGTAATCTTTCTCAACCAGAACGCGCTGGAGTTTCTTGCGAGGTTGTTGCGGCTGCTGCCGTGACCGCTGCAGGGTAAGTGCTGCCGCAGGGGAAGGATGCCCCCGGCTTGCCCCCGGGA
>CALAMX010000096.1 GCA_937925755.1 uncultured Burkholderiales bacterium | reverse complement strand
TGGGCGGTGCAGATGCTGTGGATCCCTTTCTTCGCTGCTGGCGTCATCAACGGCCTGGGCCACTACTGGGGCTATCGCAACTATCTCACCGAAGATGCCAGCACCAACATCTTTCCCTGGGGCATCCTGATCGGCGGAGAAGAACTGCACAACAACCACCACGCCTATGGGAGTTCTGCCAAGCTGTCGACGCGCTGGTACGAGTTCGACATCGGCTGGCTCTACATTCGGCTACTGGCCCTGTTGCGACTGGCAGAGGTGAAGAAGGTGGCCCCGCGCGTGCGTTGGGGAGAGGTCAAGCACTTCCCCGACGCCGAGCTGCTCGCCGCCATCGTCACCCACCGCTACGATGTGCTCACTCGTTACACCCGCGCGATGCGTTCGGTGTGCGGCAACGAACTGAAGAGGCTCAAAGCTCGGCTTCCCGACCTGGCGGACGTGCGCTTGCGTCAGGTCCGCCGCTGGCTGAGCTTGGACTTCAGGCTGCTGCAGGAATCGGAGCGGGCCAAACTGATGACCCTGCTGGCCAACAGTCCGCAATTGAAGACCCTCTACCAGATGCGTCAGGATCTCATGGCCCTGTGGAGCCGCTCCAGCCACTCCCGCGAGCAGCTCGTGCAGCAATTACGCGATTGGTGCCAGCGCGCCGAGCAAAGCGGGATCGAGGTGCTGTCCCAGTTCTCGCTCAAGCTGCGCAGTTACGCCTGACTTGCCGGCGGGAACCCCGTTTGCTACGATTCGGTCCATGATTCACCCGTGCCTTTTCTCATCCGGCCTTTTCTTTGGTCTTTCCCCAGCCCTAGCGGGCGGGAGGCGCTAGCGCGGGTTGACATCCAAGCCAAGCGAAACCGCCAGCGTCCCTGGCGGTTTTTCGTTTCAGGGCCTGGCGCAGGAGCAGACGATGACCTACCGCACCGACGACACCCGCATCGAGCAAGGCGACGAGCTGCTGGCGCCGATGCAAATCATGCGCGAGCACAAGGCGAGCGAGCGGGCGCTCAAGACCACCTATCAGGCCCGCCGGGCGATACACGACATCCTGCGCGGGGCGGACGACCGTCTGCTGGTGGTCGTCGGCCCCTGCTCCATCCATGACCCGGTGGCGGCGCTCGACTACGCCAAACGCCTCAAGGCCCTGGCCGATCGCCTCGAGCATGATCTGGTGGTCGTCATGCGTGTCTATTTCGAAAAACCACGCACCACCGTGGGCTGGAAGGGACTGATCAACGACCCGCACCTCAACGAGAGCTTCGACATCAACGAGGGCCTGCGCCTGGCGCGCAAGCTGCTCATCGACATCAACGAGCTGGGGCTGCCCTGCGGCACCGAGTTCCTGGACCTCATTTCGCCGCAGTACATTGCCGACTTGATCAGTTGGGGCGCAATCGGTGCCCGCACCACGGAGAGTCAATCACACCGGCAACTGGCCTCCGGGCTGTCCTGTCCGGTCGGTTTCAAGAACGGCACCGACGGAAACCTGAAGATCGCCGTGGATGCGATCAAGGCCGCGGCTGCCCGACATCACTTCATCTCCATCACCAAGTCTGGGCACGTGGCGGTGTTCAAGACGGCCGGCAACGAGGACTGCCACGTCATCTTGCGCGGCGGCAAATCGACCAACTACGATGCCGCCAGTGTCAACGCCGCCTGCGCCGAGCTGGCGGCTGCCGGGTTACGCCAGCAGGTGATGATCGACTTCTCGCACGCCAACTCGCAAAAGCAATACCTGCGCCAGATCGATGTCTGTCACGACGTGGCTGGCCAGATCGCCGCAGGCGACACCCGCATCATCGGCGCGATGATGGAAAGCCACATCAATCCCGGCCGTCAGGACCTGTGTCCGGGCAAGCCCCTCGCCTATGGTGTGTCGATCACCGACGCCTGCCTGGGTTGGAATGAGACCGAGCCGTTACTCGAGGAGCTGGCTGAAGCGGTGCGCCAACGCCGTACGGTCGAGGAGCGGGAGGATCCCTGACCTGTGCGGATGCCGCGGGCTGCAAGCCATGTTCAACCCTGCGAAGGTCGCATAGTGTTAGAATCCGGGGGGTGGCGGGTCTCCCCGCATGGCTAAGCCGTGAACCTGGTCAGGTCCGGAAGGAAGCAGCCATAGCGGTCGATGCCAGTGCCGGGGGTCGGGCTCGCCACCTGAGGACAGAGGATTCTGTTGGTTTCGGTCTTCTGAGCCCGTGCCGGTCGCCTCGACCGCCTGAGCGTCCATCGGATAGGGAGTCCTCTGTCAACCGTCCTCTGTCCTCAGCCCTGAGTCCTCAGACCATGGTCCTCGCCCGCAAATGGCGCCCGCGTAGCTTCGCCGAAGTCGTAGGGCAGGAGCACGTGGTGCGTGCCCTCGCCAATGCCTTGAGCCAGGGGCGGCTGCACCATGCCTATCTCTTCACCGGCACGCGCGGCGTGGGCAAGACCACGCTGGCACGCATCCTCGCCAAATGCCTGAACTGCGAGATGGGGGCCACCGCCACCCCCTGCGGCGTCTGCGCAGCCTGTCAGGCGATCGAGGCCGGCCGCTTCGTCGATCTGATCGAGATCGACGCCGCCTCTTACACCGGCGTGGACAACATGCGCGAGGTGCTGGAGAACGCCCAGTATGCGCCGACCGCCGGCCGCTACAAGGTCTACATCATCGACGAGGTGCACATGCTCTCGAAGAGCGCCTTCAACGCCATGTTGAAGACGCTGGAGGAGCCACCCGCGCATGTGGTCTTCGTCCTGGCCACCACCGAGGTGCAGAAGGTACCGGTCACGGTGCTATCGCGCTGCTTGCAGTTCAGCCTGAAGCTGCTGCCCCCTGCGCGTATCGCGGCCCATCTCGAACACGTCCTCAAGGCCGAGGGCGTGGTCTTCGAGGCGGGCGCCTTGGAACTCATCGCGCGCGCAGCCGCTGGCAGCATGCGCGATGCGCTGTCGCTCACCGATCAGGCCATTGCCCATGGGGGCGGTCGTGTGCTGGCGACGGAGACGGCGGCAATGCTGGGGCTGATCGACCAGGCCTACCTCTACCCCCTGCTCGAGGCATTGGCCGACAACGACGGGGCGCGCCTGATGCGCGAGGCCGAAGCGCTCGCCGAGCGTAGCCTATCCTTCGATGCGGCGCTGCAGGACCTGGCCGCCTTGCTCTATCAGATCGCGCTCGCCCAGACGGTTCCCGAAGCGGTCGCCGAGGATACGCCGGCGCGCGAGCGGCTCTTCGCGCTTGCCCAGCGGCTGGACGCCGAGACCGTGCAACTGTTTTACCAGATCGCCACCCTAGGGCGGCGCGACCTGGAATGGGCACCGGACGAGTATGGTGGCTTCTGCATGACGTTGCTGCGCATGTTGGCCTTCGTGCCGGAGTATGGGAGGCCGGGGACAGAAGATGGAAGCCTGAAGACGACAGACGCAGGACAGAAGCCTGTATCCACGGTCACGGCGCGATCCAGCAAGGTCATGCCGACACCGCCGTCCGTCGAGCCGGCCAAGCACCAAGCCTTCGACTGGATGGGCTTTACGCGCGCTCTCTCGGGAGGGGTCAAGCAATTGGCGGCACAATGCACTGTGGTCGGCCACACACCCGAGGTCCTGCGCCTGCGGCTGATGGAGGCGCACCGACCGCTGCTCGAGAGCCTCGGCGAGAAACTGCGCGGCGCGTTGCGCGAGCGGCTTGGCGCTACAATGCGCATCGAATTCGAGTTCGGCGACACCGGTGGCGCAGCCCCGGCCGAGGTGGCCGAACAGGAGCGTCGGCAACGCCAGGCCGAGGCCGAGGCGGCCATACAAGCCGACCCTTTTGTGCGCAGCCTGCTGGACGCGTTCGGCGGACGTATCACCCAGATCAAACCTCTGTCATAGGACCACGACATGATCAAAGGCGGAATCGGCAACCTCATGAAACAGGCGCAACTGATGCAGGAAAACCTGCAAAAGGCGCAAAAAAAGATCGCAGAGCTCACGGTCGAGGGCAGTGCCGGCGCTGGCATGGTGCAAGTGGTGATGACTGGCAAGCACGACGTCAAACGGGTGCGGATCGACCCCTCGCTCCTCGGCGAAGACAAAGAGATGCTCGAAGACCTGATCGCCGCGGCGGTCAATGACGCGGTGCGCAAGGTCGAGACCGCCACCCAAGAGATGATGGCCGAGGTGACCGCCGGCATGCCCCTGCCTCCTGGCATGAAGCTCCCCTTCTGAGATTCGGCATTGAAGGCTTGAGTCCTGAGGCGCATAAGCCCTCAGCCTTCAGTTCTGGTGCCAGTCTTCTGGACTCGAACCTCAGCATTCGGTCCTCAGTCCTCAGCCTTCAGTCTTCTGTCCTCAGTCCTCTGCCCCTCACATGCATCCCCCCACCCTGGCCGCGTTGATCGAGGCCCTACATGCCTTGCCCGGCGTGGGGCCGAAGACGGCAGCACGCCTCGCATACCATCTCATGCAGCGCGACCGAGACGGGGCCGCGCGCATGGCCGCGGCGCTGACGGCGGCGTTGGAGCGCCTGCGGCCATGCGAGCGCTGCAACAATTTCAGCGAAACCCCCGTCTGCAGCCTATGCGCCAATCCCCGCCGCGACCCCAGACAGCTGTGCGTGGTGGAGATGCCCGTCGACCTCAATCGTTTCGAGGAGACGCATGCCTATAACGGCTTATACTTCGTCTTGATGGGCCACCTATCGCCTCTCGACGGCATCGGCCCGCGTCAGATCGGGTTGGAGCGGCTACTCGCGCGTGCCTGCGACGGCGTGACCGAGGAGGTGATCCTGGCCACCAATTTCACCGTCGAGGGCGAGGCCACCGCCCACTATGCCGCCGAGCTGCTCAAGGCGCGAGGGCTCAAAGTCACGCGCATGGCGCGCGGTGTACCCGCCGGCGGCGAGCTGGAATACGTGGATGGCTTGACCATCGCTCAGGCCTACCTCGACCGCCGGCCGCTATGATTCACTCCGTCAGCATAAGCACCAAGTATCGGCGTAGGCTAACCTTCGCAGCGCGAAAGTCAAGCCGCGAAGCGGCGGCGGCCGGAGCCAAGCCGACCAGCAGGCTACACAGAGCTTCCCCGGCTGTGTGCGCTACGTACTCAAAGCCTGTTTAACGCATAAGCAGTATTGTTTATACTTCGTCAAACTTGGCTGCAGCGGCAGCCTGCAACCGCGTACAGGCCGATCGAGGGCCCGCTCGACGACAAACGGCCACGACGCCCAGAATTGCAAAGAGCAGACGGGCTCGCCTTCTCCCAGTGCAGTCTGGCCCAAGCCGATCGCAAGAGGCGTACACCGCAGGGGGCGTCACGCTGCCCTTGGCGGGAGGAAACTTCTGGATGAGTGCAAAGTTTGCGAGGTGCCTTTATAACTTATTGTTTATAAAATGTTTTTATGCGGTTGCGTCTGAAAGCTTGACCTGCTGAATAATGGATCAAGAACTCGGTCCCGCATGCGGGATCCCGCAAGTACAGAGTCTGAAACTCGATAAGGAAAGATTCGGAATTGAATGCGGGCCAGAGGCCCGCGCACCCAGAAGGGGAATGCATAAAAGCTCAGGGTGCGGGTGCATGGCCAACACCCAGGGTTTACAAGCTTGGCCATGACCCTGGGTACGCGGGCCTCCGGCCCGCAGATGCCCAGAAGCCTGACCTAAGCGACAAACGATTCAGGCAGCATCCGCGGTCGGTGTACGGTTCAGGCTTCGCACCGCGGGTGAGCGCTGGACAACCCAGCGCCTGAAAGCCAGCCTCGATCAAACCCTTTGCCCGGCAGGCACGGTTAAAATCGATTTCGCGAGACTTCCAGCGCAACCACCCATCTTTCGGGATGGGGTATACGAGTAGCAACGATGATAGACCTGACCGCACTGACCGCTCTGTCCCCCCTCGATGGCCGCTACCGGCGCACGGGCAGCCGTCTCGCCCCCTATTTCAGCGAATTCGGGCTCATCCGTTATCGCGTGCGGGTGGAGATCGAATGGCTGAAAGCGCTCGCCGCCGAGCCCGCCATCGCCGAGGTACCGCCGTTCTCACCCGCCACCCTGGCCGAGCTCAACCATTTGAGCACCCACTTCTCGCTGGCGGATGCCGAACGCGTCAAGGCGATCGAGCAGAGGACAAACCACGACGTCAAGGCGGTGGAATATTTCCTGAAGGAGCGCCTGGCCAACAACGTAGAGGTCATGCGCGTGAAGGAATTCATCCACTTCGCCTGCACCTCCGAAGACATCAACAACCTTGCGCACGCCCTCATGCTGCGGGATGCACGCGCCGAGGTGCTGCTGCCAGCGCTGGATGCACTGCGCCAGCGCCTGGCAGAGCTCGCCGTGACACTGGCTGAGCAGCCCATGCTCGCGCGTACCCACGGCCAGCCGGCCACCCCCACCACTCTGGGCAAGGAGCTCGCCAACGTGGTCTGGCGGCTCGATCGGGCGATCGCCCGGCTTGCCGCTGTCGAGATCCTGGGCAAGATCAATGGCGCGGTGGGCAACTACAACGCCCATCTGGTGGCCTATCCCGAGGTGGACTGGGAGGGCTTCGCCCGCCGCTTCGTCGAGGGCCTGGGGCTCATCTTCAACCCCTACACCACCCAGATCGAGCCGCACGACTACATGGCCGAGCTGTTCGACGCCGTCGCCCGGCTCAATACCGTGCTGATCGATCTCGACCGCGACGTGTGGACCTATATCTCGCTCGGCTACTTCAGGCAGAAGGTCAAGGAGGACGAGGTCGGCTCCTCCACCATGCCGCACAAGGTCAACCCGATCGATTTCGAGAACTCCGAAGGCAACCTGGGGCTAGCCAACGCGTTGCTGCGCCACCTTGCCGAAAAACTGCCCATCTCGCGCCTGCAGCGAGATCTGACCGACTCCACCGTACTGCGCAACATGGGCGCAGCCCTCGGCCATACCTTGATCGGCTACGAGAGCTGCGCGCGCGGGCTGGCCAAGCTCTCGCCCGCCCCCGAGCGACTGGCCGCCGATCTGGAGGCCAACTGGGAAGTGCTGGCCGAACCGATCCAGACGGTGATGCGCCGCTACGGTGTGGAGAATCCCTATGAGCAGTTGAAGGCCTTGACCCGCGGCAAATCCGGCATCACGCGTGAGACCCTGGCGGCGTTCATTCACACCCTGCCCATCCCGGAGTCGGCCAAGCAACGCCTTCTGGCCCTCACCCCCGCTGACTACACGGGCAAGGCAGCGGCGCTGGCCCAGCGGCTCGCCAACTGAATCGGGGATTGCGCCAGCGGGTCAGTGGCAAACGGCCTGATACAGTGGTCGCCTGCCGCTTCACACTTGGCCGTCCGTCTCGGCTCTAGGACGCGTATGTGCCCGATGAGCACGGCCGTGCATTTATGCCTCTTACGGGCGAGGGTGGGAAAGATTCGGTCTCACTTATTGAACGTAAGATGGACCTTGAAGACGCCTTGTTGCAGCTGTATAAGCAGTCGATGGACGAGGTGCTTGACAACGCTGCGCGGTAGTAGCAGTAAAGGACACCCACTTAATACCTTAATATTCGGTGTAGGCTGCGGCCGCTCCCTTCCGCTCGCTTAACCTTCCTCATGGCAGGTTAGCCTGCGCCGAAACTGCGTTTTGGCTCCCTCGCCGAGCCTCCTGTGATGTCTCGCGGCTCGCGCTTATGGCGCGCGGCGCTCAAGCCCACTCACCGGGTTATGCAGAGCTTCCCTAGTAGCTCTTCAATCCTCTGGTTGTTCATCGATCAGTCGTCCTTCTGGTCTGCCCCACCCTGAAGCTCAGAGGCGCGAGCCGCTTTGCGGCGAAGCGTCCCGCTGGAGCGCAGGGTTAGCCGAAACGGCCGATATCAGTGGAAAACGCTCTGGATGCCGAATCGACTCGACCGACAAGTCCACATCGAGCTGCGGCCAATAAAGATGATCTGGCGTAGGCCATTCGACGTTGCAAAGCTGTTCCACGGTGGCTTGACGGAACCAGGGGAACTCGGAAAACGGAAGCAACAGCTCTTCATCGCCGAGCAGCAGCCAGAAGCCGTGTTTGGAAATGTGGGTGACTTCAGCGGCCAAAGTGTTTGTGCCAGGCATTTTTGATCTCCTGCAAGTGGCGGAGGATGATTTCCTCGGCCGCAGAAAGTTCTTTCGGGGACAGCCCAGTGTGTCCGGCGAGGGAAATCGAAGGTTCGAGCCAGAACTTGGCCTCGCCATCGGGATGAGCGACGTGGATG
>CALAMX010000095.1 GCA_937925755.1 uncultured Burkholderiales bacterium | reverse complement strand
GGCATGCGCAGCCAGTGGGCGCGCATATAGAGCAGAAAGGCGGCAGGGGCGGTGAGCGGCGGGGCGCAGTCGGCATGAGCGGCGGCGAACCCACGCAGGAAGAGGGCGTCGCGCCAGAGCCAGCCTAGCCGGCCGGGCAGGTCGGTGGGTGTGTCGGCGAAAGATTGTCGACCTAGGTTACCGGGCTCGGCGGGTGATCCGGGTAGGGCGGCATGCCCATACTGCCGTTCGTTCGGGTCGGCCGGGGGTGACCAGCCCAGGCCGAGTTCGCACGCCAGCGCCTCCGGTACGGGGCTGGCGAGCAGCCGCCGGGCGTAGCGCAGGGCGAAGGCCAGGGGATAGGTCAGGTTGAGTTCCCGGGCGCGCGCGAGCAGACCATCCCACCAGCCCGGCCGGGCGGTGCCCAGGCGCAGTAGGGCGTCGATGTCGGTAAGGTCGCGCAGACCCATCTGCCACTCGCCTTCAAAGAAGCGATGGGTGGCGCTGTGCAGGACGAGGTCCTCCAGACTGGGCAGGCGCAGGCAGCGGTAGCCGGGGATGGGGGTCGAGTCGGCGATGACCCGCGCCGGCGATGTCTTCAGTCGCGCCGTCTCCGGCAGTAGGTTGTGGTGCACGTCAAGGCTCGAGCCGCGGCGGATGTGGGTCATGGGTGGCAGCTCGTGCATCCACTGCCGGTAGTAGCGCTGGTCGTAGGCGTTATGGTGGCTGGTATGCCAGCCGTTGAGCATCAGTTGCGCCTCGACGGCGCCGAGCGCGGCCTTGGGCACCAGGATGTCGATGTCGCTGAAAAGCCGGCCGCGCGCTGGCGGCAATCCGCCCAGGACATAGGCCGCCCCTTTGAGCAGCAGGACGGGCACACCCACGGGAGCCAGGGCGGCGTCGAGCTGGCGCGCCTCCCACAGCACCGCCCGCCGCTGGCGCTCGGCCAGGGTACGGGCGGCGGTGAGGTGCGGCTGGACCGGCGCGGGTAGCTTGGGTGACAGACCCAGGTCGTCGGCGAGCACCGCCAGTCGCGCCAGCAGCCCGGCCGCGCGCGCCGGCGGCAGTAGACGATCCCAGGCGCTGAGGTCGAGCCGGGCCATGCACGCGGGTTCGCGCAGGACGGTGAGCAGGAGTGGGCGGCGCATCGACTCAGGCCTCGGCCAGTTCCCGGAAAACCGCCAGTGCCTCGGGCAGATGACCGTATTCGAAGTCCCAGCAGCTGGCGGTATCCATCAGGCGAGCGGTCAACGTAAAGCCAAGGCCGCCGAGCAGGCCGTAGTTGAAGGCATGGCTGGCTAGGTGCAGAAAAGCGGCGGCCTTGGGGTGGGGGGTGAGCCGGGCGGGGACGTTCTGTTTCCAGCGTGGGAAGACGATCCAGGCCGGCCGCGCCGGCTCGCCGATACGGGCGACGCTCGCGGGCGTGGGTTTGAGATGCGACACCGTGCCCTTGTGCGTGTCGCGTGCCACATCGCCGAACACGGCTAGCGATGCGTGGGTGCGGATGACCTCGATGGAGGCGTTCTTCAGGCTCACCGGCCGCGCGAGGCCGTAGAGGTACCCGTCGTCCCGGTCGATCAGGGCGATCTCATCGGAAAGCAAGCGCCAGCCGTCGAGCATGAGGGCGGCGGTGAGGGTGCTTTTCCCCGCGCCGGGGTCGCCGGGTAGGATGAGCGCCCGCCCGCCGCGCTCCAGCACCGCGGCGTGCAGCATCAGGTAGTGGTGGGCGTGGCTGGCGATGCACCAGTTCATGCCCCATTCCAGCATGGCATAGGCCTGGTCGAGCGGTAGCGGCTTGAAGGGGGTGAAGCCGTCCAACCAGAACTGGACCTGCGGCATGAACCAGCGGCGTGGCCCCCTGACCGCATCGACGCGTACGTGGAAGTCGGCGAAGGGCCCTTCGGCGAGCGGAAAGTCGGCGTAGAGCCGGTGCAGGTTGGTGGCCACGAGCGGCAGGTGGCTCACGATGCGGAAGACGAAGGGGCCGGTGGCGAGCGCCAGCCCCGTGCGCAGCCGCGCGCGCACCTCGTGTAGGCTGAGCTCGCCCAGGCGTGGCCTGACCGTGGTCGCGGTATTGGGGGGATTGATCGTGGCCTGCGGCGCCGGCGTTGCCACCCCGCCCTCGGGCACTTCCTCACCCGAGGGCTGGGGGTGCTGGGTCTGAGCCTGAGTACCAGGTGCATCGCGCAGTTCGATCAATTCGTGCTTGACCAGGCCCTCGATCAGGCCATCGAGGGCACTTTCTAGCTCGGCTAAGCCGGGTGGGTCAGCGAAGGCACCGGCAAGGGCCTCGGCGAGTCGTCCACGGTCGAGCGGACCCCGGATGAGGGTGGCGAGCAGTACACAGGCGGCGGCGCTCAGGCGCAGGGTCTGACCGGTGCCTTCGTGATATACCACCCATTCTTCGGCGGCCGGGCCCTCGCCCCAGTGCCGGATCTCCACCCCCGGCGGCAGGCGATAGTGGGGGTCCGCGTTCATGTGGCCACGCGCGCAGGCCAGCGGCCGCCGCTCACACGCGGCAGACCAGCGAGGTCGGCTAGGGTGAAGATCGTCTCAAATCCGGCCGCGGTGAGCAGGGCCTGGCAGGCGGTAGCCTGGTCGTGGCCGTGTTCCAACAGCAGCCAGCCGCCGGGCCGGAGGTGTTCCGGGGCGCTGGCAACGATGGCGCGGATGTCGGCCAGGCCGTCAGGGCCGGCCCGCAGCGCCTCGGGCGGCTCGAAGCGCAAATCGCCCTGGCGTAGATGGGGGTCGTCTTCGGCGACATAGGGCGGATTGGCGACGATCAGATCGAAACGTTCCGCGTCGAGCCCCGCATACCAGTTGCTCTGCAGAAAACGGACGTTGTTGAGACTCAACCGCTGGGCATTGGCTCGGGCCACGGCCAGCGCCTGGGCGCAGCGGTCGACGGCCGTGACTTGGGCCTGTGGGCGTTGGTAGGCGAGGGCCAGGGCGATGGCGCCGCTGCCGGTCCCCAGATCGAGGATGCGACAAGGGGTCTTCGGCGACAGACGGGCGAGCGCGGCCTCCACCAGCAGCTCGGTCTCCGGCCGCGGGATCAGCACGGCGGGGGTGACGACGAGTTCCAGGTCGTAGAAGGCACGCCGGCCGAGGATGTAGGCGATGGGTTCGCCGTCGAGGCGGCGCTGCAGCAGACCTTGCAGGTCCTCGTATTGCCGCGGGCTCAAACAGTGGTCATCATGGGCGATGAGCCACGCGCGGGCCACCTTCAGGCCGTGCGCGGCAAGGCACTGGGCCTCCAAGCGGGCCTCGCGCCGGGTGAGGTTTAGGGCGGCTTGCAGCTTGGCGCTGGCCCCGTTCAGCCAGTGGGCCAAGGTCGCTGGCGTTTCACCTCCACCCCAGCCCTCCCCCCTCGAGGGGGAGGGAGAAGCCAGACCTTGCTCTGCGTGTGGCGCCGTTGTTCTAGTCATTGCGCATTCCCTCACGCCTCCACCCCCCACACCGGTGTCACCCCTCACCCGCCAAGGCGGCGAGCTGCTCGGCCTGGTGCTCGGCGGTGAGCGCGTCGATCAGCTCGTCGAGTTCGCCCTCCATGACGGCATCGAGCTTGTAGAGGGTCAGGTTGATGCGGTGGTCGGTGACACGGCCCTGGGGGTAGTTGTAGGTGCGGATGCGGTCGGAGCGGTCGCCACTGCCGATCAGCCCCTTGCGCGTGCTCGCCTCGCGCTCGCGCGCCTCGCGTTCGCGCCGGTCTTTGAGCCGCGCCGCGAGCACCGCCAGGGCCATGGCCTTGTTGCGGTGCTGCGAGCGGTCCTCCTGGCACTCGACGACGATGCCAGTGGGCAGGTGGGTGATGCGTACGGCGCTGTCTGTCCTGTTGACGTGTTGGCCACCGGCGCCACTGGCGCGGAAGGTGTCGATCTTGAGCTCGGCCGGATTGATCTCGACCTCGCCCACCTCATCGGCCTCGGGCATCACCGCCACGGTGCAGGCGGAGGTGTGGATGCGGCCCTGCGATTCGGTCTCCGGCACGCGCTGCACGCGGTGGCCGCCGGATTCGAACTTGAGCCGGGAATAGGCGCCCTGGCCGCTGACCTTGCAGATCACCTCCTTGTAGCCGCCGACTTCGCCAGGGCTCTCGGACAAGATCTCCACCCGCCAGCCCTGCCGCTCTGCGTAGCGGGTGTACATGCGCAACAGGTCGCCGGCGAACAGGGCGGCCTCGTCGCCACCGGTGCCGGCGCGGATCTCCAGGAAGAGATTACGGGCGTCGTTGGGGTCGCGCGGCAGCAGCAAAACCTGCAGCTCGCGTTCGAGGGTCGCCAGCCGCGCCTCGGCCCCGGCGCGTTCCTCTAGGGCCAGCTCGCGCATCTCCAGGTCGTCGAGCCATGCCTCGGCCGCTGCCAGGTCCTCCCGGGCCCTGAGCCAGGCGCGATAGCGTTCGATGAGCGGCGCCAGTTCGGCATGCTCACGCGACAGCCGGCGGTAGTTGTCGAGGTCGGCGGTGACCTCGGGCTGGGCGAGCAGGCCGTCGAGTTCGCGCAGGCGATCCGTGAGCTGGTCGAGTTTGTTAAGCAGACGGGGGTTCATGGTCAGCGTCCGGGTGTGGCCGGGAGGCCCGCGGCGGAGCCATCAGCCGGTCGAGGAATCGCTGTGCAGGTTATAGAGCCGGCGGACCGTGCGGGTCAGCTCTTCGAGCTCGTCCCGCGAGGCCTGGTTGAGCACATGGCTGGGGTCGTGCAGATACTTGTTCATGAGCGAGCGGCTCATCGCCTCCAAGACCTCCTCGGGTTTGGCGCCCTTGGCGAGCAGTCTGTGCGCCTTTTCCAGCTCGTGCCGGCGTAGCCGCTCGGCACGGTCACGCAGCGCCCGAATGGTGGGCACCGCGCGGCGGCTTTCGACCCAGTGCATGAATTCGTTGACGCTGGCGTCGATGATGGCCTCGGCCTGTACGACCTGGGCCCGACGGGCGTCCTGGCCATCGCGCACGACCTCGCCCAGGTCATCCACGGTATAGAGAAAGACGTCAGGCAGCTCACCGACCTCGGGCTCGATGTCACGCGGTACGGCGAGGTCGACCATGAAGATCGGCCGGTGCTTGCGCAGCTTGATCGCCCGCTCCACCAAGCCCAGGCCGATGATGGGCAAGGGGCTGGCAGTGGAGGTCACCAGGATGTCGAAGTCGGGCAAGAGCTCCGGCAGACTGCTCAATGCTGCCGCCTCGCCGCCGAAGCGGCGGGCGAGTTCCCGCGCGCGCTCCGCGGTGCGGTTGACCACCATGAGCCGCCGGGGCTTGCGCGCGGCGAAGTGGGTGGCGGTCAGTTCGATCATCTCGCCGGCGCCGACGAAGAGCACGGCCTGTTCTGATAGATCCGGGAAGATGCGCGCGGCGAGTGTGACTGCGGCGGCGGCCATCGACACGGTGTTGGCACCGATCTCGGTGGCGGTGCGCACCTCCTTGGCCACCGAGAAGGTGCGCTGGAACAGCTTGCTCAGCATCAGCCCCAGGGTGCCGGCGGCCTGGGCCTTGTGTGCGGCTTGCTTCATTTGGCCAAGGATCTGGGTCTCGCCGAGGACCATGGAGTCGAGGCCAGAGGCGACGCGGAAGGCGTGTTTCACCGCCTGGTCGCCCGGTAGCACGTATACATAGGGTTTGACCTCGCGCGGCTCGAGGTGGTGGAAGCGGCTCATCCATTCCACCACCGCCTCCGGCTCGGCGGCGCTGCAATAGATCTCGGTGCGGTTACAGGTGGAGAGGATGGCCGCTTCACGTGCCACCGTGCGGCCCGTGACATCGGCGAGCGCGCGTGGCAGGACCTCGGGCGGGAAGGCGACCCGCTCACGGATCGCCACCGGCGCCGTGTGATGGTTCACGCCGCAGGTCAGAAGCAGCATGTCATTGAAAAGACGATCGATTGAGCCCGGCATTGTACCCAATACCGCAATGTGCGCGGGCCACGTGCTCAAGGCCAGACATACTCAGTGTCTTCCCAGGCACTGGGACGGCGTGTCGGTTTGACGGGTTCCTGGGGGGTGGCAGGTGCGGTCGGCTCAGCAGTCGATGGCTGGGCGGGCGCAGCAGGGGGCGGGTCGGGCACAGCGGGTAAGACAGGTTCGGTTGGCTTGATAGTGGCAGGCTTCGCAGGGGCGGTTTTGGCGGCGGGGGGCGCCGGCATCGTTGTGGGCGGGCTGAGAGGTGCCGATTTGGCCGCCGGGACACCTGGCTGGATTGCCCGCGAAGGGCCGGGCCCGGCGCGGGGGATGGTAGGTTTAGCCTTGTCCGCAGCCTCGGTAGTGGCGGGCGTCTGCTCGGCATGGGTGGAGGCGAGAGGTGCTGCCGCGCCCGGTGTCGGCGTCTCGGCCTCGAACTGGACGACGAGCTCCTCCCAGCTGGGCTCGGGCGGTGGCTCGGCGATCACCAGCGGGCGCAGCGCCGGCTCCATCGCCTTGACGAGCTGCACCGCCAGGCCGCTGGTGAATTTGTAATCCGCGGCGGCCTCGCCGGGGACGAAGACGGTCATCACGCCGAAGAAGTCTTTGCCCATGAAGAAGGCGAAGGTGGCGGTACGGTTGACCACACGGGATTCCAGCACGACGCCGCCAGGGCCATAGACCTCGTAGCGGTGGTCGCCGGTACCGGTCTTACCCCCAATGACGAGGTGACTGCCATCGGCCAGGGGAAAGGCGCCCTTCAGACGCCGGGCGGTGCCCGCCTGCACCACGTTGATCAGAGCCTTGCGCATCACCCGCGCCACCTCGGGCGGGTAGATCTGCTCCGGTTTGGGTTTCTCCCGTTCCAGGACGGTGTGATAGGGGGTGCCGGCGGCAAACTCCAGGCGGGTAAGGGAGACCGGTGGCAGGCGGGCACCGTCGTTGAGGATCACCCCGATCAGCTCGGCCAGCGCCGCCGGCCGGTCGGCGGAGGAGCCGATGGCAGTGGCGTAGGAGGGGACCAGGCTGGAGAAGGGGTAGCCCAGCTTCTGCCAGCGGCGATGGATCTCCTGGAAGGCCTCGATCTC
>CALAMX010000094.1 GCA_937925755.1 uncultured Burkholderiales bacterium | reverse complement strand
GCGATCGGCCAGCGTCTGGATCGACTCGTTGCTGGCGGCAATCTCGGCGCGGATCGCCGGCGTGGTACGCGCCAGCTTGTGCAGTCGTACGATCATGATTGCACTCCTTCGGATGAGACCTTGCCGCCTGCTTGCGCGCCTTGCAGCAGCTTCGCAGGATGCTGCGCGCCAGCAGGTATCCATGGCGGCTGGGAATTAGGTGATCATCCGGGATCCGACACTTAGAAAACTGTCATCAAACTGTGCTTTCACGTCCCGGCATGCCTGCGCTAAGCTTGACTTGGCCCCCACGCTGTTATCGCGCGGGGGCGGGTCCGCCGCCGGCAGGACACACCTTGCTGATCGTTCGCTTGCTTGCGGTCGCTCCATACCTTGGCACTCACATCTTATCCCAACCCCATACCCATCAAATTCGTGGAGGCATCGATCATGGTCCAGCACACCCCGCTTAGAACGCGTCCCCTAACATTGGCCATCCTGGTCCCGCTCGCGTTGTCCGCCTGTGCGACGCGGGAATACGTGCAACAGGAGGTCGGTGGCATCAACAAACGCATTGACGAGCTGACGGCTATGGTCGCTAGCGCAAATCAGCGCCTCGACGAAAATGCGACCCGCCTCGGCAAGGTCGAGGGACGTATCACCAACAGCGAGCAGGTCGCCGTCTTACTGGGCCAACGGGTAGAGCAGGCCCAGAGTGGACTGGCCGAGGTCGGCAAACGCATCGAGTTGCTTGCCGATCGATTTGACGAGGCAGATCGCCGCATCGGCGAGAATCGGACCCAGGTCGACCGGGCACAGCAGCGTCTCGATGTGGTCGAGACCCGAATCGGCGCGGCGGAGGCCCGCTTTGAGCAGAGCGAGGCGCGTCTCGATCAGGCCGAGAGCAGTCTGAACCAGCTGCACGCGGCCCTCAAGGAAAAGCCTCGTATCGCTGCTGGCGAGCCTTCCGAGTCTTCCGTACAAACGCTAACCACCCTCCCGGAACAGGCATCTGTATCCACCTCTATCCACAAAGAGCTGCGAGCTGCAGAGCCGGATCATCGGCTGGAGGCGATCTCCTCCTGGATCAGGACCGCACACGAGCGTATCGAGAACCACAGCCGTGTCATCGAGGTCGTCGGCGTGCGCTTGGGCAATCTTGAGCAGATCCTGGCTGACACCAACCGCCGCCTGAGCGAGACTGAGCTGGGGCTGGCAGGTACGAACCAGCGTCTTGATGAGAGCGTCGCACGCCTGTCAAACGCGGAACGTCAGATCGAGTTCAACTCAAACGCCATCACCGAGACGACCAATCGTGTCGAGCGCGCCGCGGCGCGTCTGAATCAGGCGGATGACAAACTCGCTGCCCAAGAGCAAAGGCTCGCTCAGACCCAAGAGCAAATCACAGCCTTCACCCAAAACACCCAGACTCGCCTGAGCGCCGTCGAGCAGCACCTCGGCGCACAAGAGGCCGTCCTGCGCGATACCTCCGCCCGTGTGGAACGCACAGACGAGCGCCTCAATCGCCTAGATGCACGCCTTGATGAGTTCTCCACTGCACATGAGCAAACCACGACCCGCTTGAGCGAGGTCCAGACTTTGCTCCAGCAGCAAGCCGATCGAATCGACAGAAATGAAACCAAGGTCGCTGAGCTTTCGCAAACCGCGCGTGAGGCCCTCGAGCGCGCCATCGCCGCCCACAAGCTTGCAGAGGGCAAGCTAGTTTATGAGACAGCCATGAGCGAGACCTTCCTGGGTTTCCGGCTCAACCGGGCCACATTGTCACCAGAAGCACGACAGGCTCTCAAGACCTTGGCCGACAAACTGATCGCCGAGAACCACAACATCTACATCGAGATCCAAGGCCACACCGACAACACCGGCCCGGCCGACTTCAACGAGCGCCTAGGTCTTGAGCGTGCCATGGCAGTGCGCGACTTCCTGCACGCCAGCGGTATCCCCATGCATCGCATGTCGGTGATTTCCTACGGCTCCCGCCTGCCTTTGGCGAGCAATGCCACACGCGAAGGCCGCGCCCAAAACCGCCGGGTGGTGTTGGTGGTGCTGAAGTAACTAAAGGGGCGCATTGCCCACGGCGGGAAATGGATGGCGGAGGCGGTGAGATTCGAACTCACGAACGCTTGCGCGTTGCCGGTTTTCAAGACCGGTGCCTTAAACCACTCGGCCACGCCTCCGTTTTGCGCTGCACGTTGCCGGTTTTAGTTCCGGCACGCCCGCTGACGCGGGCTTAACATTCGCTACGCGAATGTTAGCCTACACTGCCATGCCGCGTACGCGGCATGGTCAAGACCGGTGCCTTAAACCACTCGGCCACGCCTCCGTTGAGCACTGCACGTTGCCGGTTTTGGTTGGCTGGCGAAGCGCCCGTATTGTAACCGAGTCCGCGCGGGTCCCCCATCACGCCGATCGCGCATCGTGCCGGACCGAATGAGGCCCGAGTATCTGGAAGACTGCTGCGGCCTTGTCCAGACATTCCTGGTACTCGGCCTCGGCGTTGGAGTCGGCAACGATGCCGCCACCGGCCCAGAAGGTGAGCGTCCCGTCCTTCCAGGTGAGGGTGCGAATGGCGATGTTGGTATTCATGCTGCCGTCGAGACCCAGGTAGCCGATCGCGCCACAATAGACGCCACGGCGGTAGGGTTCGAGCTCCTCGATGATCTGCATGGCACGCAGCTTGGGGGCTCCGGTGATCGAGCCTCCAGGCAATGACGCACGCAACAGGCTGACCGCATCCTCGCCAGGGCGCAACCGCCCGGTCACCGTACTGACGAGGTGGTGCACGGTGGAGAAGCTCTCCACCCGGAACAGTTCCGGGACCTGGACGCTGCCCGGAACACAGACCCGGCCCAAGTCATTACGCAACAGGTCCACGATCATCAGGTTCTCGGCACGGTCTTTGACGCTGGTCGACAAGTCCTTCCGCAACATCGCGTCCTCGCGCGCGTTGGTGCTGCGCCGGCGCGTGCCCTTGATCGGGCGCGTCTGGACAATGCCCTGCCTGACCTGCAAGAAGCGTTCTGGCGATGCGGACAGAATAGCGCCCCAAGGCAGCGAGAGATAGGCTGAGAAAGGCGCCGGACTGATCCGCCGCAGGGCCCGGTAGGCCGCCCAGGGATCACCCTCGACCGGGCAGGTGAAACGTTGAGCCAGGTTGACCTGGTAACAATCCCCTGCCTGGATGTAGGCCTGCACCCGGTCAAAGGCCGCGCGGTATCCCAGGATGCTGAAGCTCGCCTCGACCTCACCCCGCACGGCGAAAGACGAAGGCCGGACGGGTCCATCCGGCCGTCGGAAGCGGGCGACCAGGTCATGCCAGGTCTCGGCCGGCATGGACCGCCGGCCAGCATGGACGAGCCAACTGCGGCGCTCTTGGTGGTCCACCAGGACAGCCCAATCATAGAGCCCCAGTGCCATCTCCGGCCAGGCCGCCGTGTTTCGCGCCAGACCGGGAATGTGCATCCAGCTACGGGCGAGGTCATAGGCAAAATAGCCGATGGCGCCGCCGCCAAACGGCCAAGGTTGGGTCTGCGGGCGTACACTCAGAGCCTCTCGCAACACCTCCAACGGATCGCTGCGGAACTGCATCACGTGATCAGCCTGGCGATACTCGGTCACGTCGGCAGTGCTGACGAGCGTGGCATAAGGACGCGCCGTCAGGATATCCCAGCGGCCTTTGCCGCCAGGATGACCGCTGTCGAGCCAGACCGCCCAGGGCTCAGCGGCGAAGGCATCGAACAGTACGGCGCTGTCAGGATGATAGGTCAGCTCTGCGACACGCATGACAGTGCGTCAATCATCACCGAAGCTCACGGACACTGCCAGCACCGCACCATGTAGGCCTGCCGACCCAAGACGGCAAAGTGCCGGCGCGAGCCCGACGACCTTGTGTGTGCAGCTCGAAAAAGCATCACGAACGGCCAAAAGTAACAATGCGGCTGGAGTACGAGTCGCATAGAACCATGGGTTCGGCGATGGAGCACAAGCGAGACTTGGCGTGGCCGAAGGGAGCACTGCAAACGGGCTGATTGGGAAAGTGCGAATGAGACGAACCAACCCTGTAAAGCGGGACGTCCAACCTACGGGTAGCACCAGCCGCGCCCGAGCGCCTGGTTGCAGATCGATGTTGCCAGCCTGTGGCGATGGCGACAGCAGACCTGCTCGTCTACCGAACCAAGCGCTGGCCTTACGGGTGCCGGCTCCAGCCTTGTAGGGGCGGCGCAAGCCGCGCCACATCGCGTCTTCCATGGCGTGGGTCGCCACGCTCGTCCCTCCTACATGGTATGTCCGGGCCAAAAGCGGCACAAGCTACGCCACACACCGCTGACAGAAGATACGTTGCCAACACAACCCCTCTGCCGGCAGCAGCCTGCTGCAGGGCGAACCAAACGTGGGCGGCGCGGTTGCCAGTTCGCACCGCCAGCGGTGCTCCTACTCAAGTCCGTAAGAGAATTGTAAAGAGGATGAGGGGACGCTTTGGCACGTCCACCCTTAGCCTACCCCCAATGAGCGGGAAGAAAAATTATTTTATTCGCGAGCTCGAGCGACCGACCGGAACTGTCCCCTTTGCAGCCATCGGGCCGCGCAGCTGGTTTTCGCGGCGCCCATTGTAGGGCCACCGCCCGGCATAGTATATTTCTAGGTTCCGGGCTGACCGGAGAAATCCACACACCCGCTCCAGTTAAGGTGTCTGCCGCTTGGTGGCGGATTCTCGGCGGGTGGCGGTTCAACCTTAACCTGATGGAGTCTTTCCGATGAGCATCACCATGCGCCAGATGCTGGAGGCCGGCGTGCATTTCGGCCACCAGACCCGTTACTGGAACCCGAAGATGGCCCCATACATCTTCGGTCAGCGTAACAAGATCCATATCATCAATCTGGAAAAGACGCTGCCGTTGTTCGAGGCGGCCCTGCGCTTCGCCCGACAGTTGGCGGCCAACAAGGGGACCATCCTCTTCGTCGGAACCAAGCGTCAAGCACGTGAGATCATCGCCGAGGAGGCCACACGCTGCGGCATGCCCTATGTGTCGCATCGCTGGCTGGGGGGTATGTTGACCAACTTCAAGACGGTCAGACAGTCCGTCAAACGCATGAAGGACATGGAGGCCCAACTGGCGGAAGGGGCACGCGAGAGTCTGTCCAAGAAGGAAATCTTGAGGCTGCAGCGCCGATACGACAATCTGGTGCGCAGCCTAGGCGGTATCCAGGAGATGGCCAGCCTACCCGATGCCCTGTTCATCGTGGATGTGGGCTATCAGAAGATCGCGGTCACCGAGGCCAACAAACTTGGCATACCGGTCATCGGCATCGTCGACACCAACAACACCCCCGAGGGGGTCGACTATGTCATTCCCGGCAACGATGATTCCAGCCGTGCCATCCGCCTGTATGCGCGCGGTCTGGCCGATGCCATCCTGGAGGGCAAGGCTCAGGTCATCGAGGAGATGGTCAGCGCGGGCCAGGAAGGCGACGAGTACGTCGAGGTGGAAGAAACCGCGGCGGTGGATGAAGGCGAGTAAACGAATCGGACGGGTTTAGTCCGCATCGTTTTTTTCCGCGACGCCCCGATCTGGGGCGTTTTTACGACTTTCGGGCCGAAACGCTGTGCACACGGCGGCGGCCGCATGCAACAGGAGAAACAACATGGCTGAAATCACAGCGTCCATGGTCAAGGAACTGCGCGAGCGCACCGACGCGCCAATGATGGACTGCAAGAAGGCCTTGAACGAGGCCGGCGGCGACATGCAGAAGGCGGAGGAGATCCTACGTGTGAAGTTCGGTGCCAAGGCGGCCAAGAGTGCTAGCCGCATCGCCGCTGAGGGCTTGGTCGGCGTGCATATCACGCCGGACGGCAAGACCGGCGCCATCATCGAGGTCAACTGTGAGACCGACTTCGTCGCCAAGAACGACGAGTTCCAGTCGCTGGTGAGAAACTTGGCGCAAATGGTTGTCGAGCGCAACCCGGCCGATGTCACTGCTCTCTCGGCCATGAAGATCGGTGACAAGACCGTCGAGGAGGTGCGCACCGAGCTGGTCGGAAAGATTGGTGAAAACATGTCCATCCGCCGCTTCGTCCGTGTCGAGGCCCAGGGTAAGCTCACCAGCTACGTGCACGGCGGCGCCAAGATCGGCGTGCTGGTCGACGTCACGGGTGACGAGGCGCTCGCCAAGGACATCGCCATGCATATCGCCGCGGCCAAGCCCAAGGCGCTCGATGCCGCAGGCGTCCCGCAGGCGCTCATCGAGGCCGAGCGTCGCATCGCGGCGCAGAAGGCCGCCGAGTCGGGCAAACCGGCCAACATCATCGAAAAGATGGTGGAGGGCACCGTGCAAAAGTTCCTCAAGGAGGTCACACTGCTGTCTCAGCCCTTCGTCAAAGATGACAAGATCACGGTGGGCGACTTGCTCAAGTCCAAGGGAGCGCAAGTGCACGGCTTCACCCTGTATGTGGTCGGCGAAGGCATCGAGAAGAAGACGAGCGACTTCGCTGCCGAAGTGGCAGCCGCCGCCAAGGTCTGAGCGCCGCTGCCATGTCCGCACCGCTGTACAACCGCATCCTGCTCAAGCTCTCCGGCGAAGCCTTGATGGGGCCTGACGCCTTCGGTTATCACGCCGAGACCCTGCACGGCATCGTGCAGCAGATCGACGAGGTCGCCGGCCTGGGAGTGCAGATTGGCATCGTCGTAGGCGGTGGCAATCTGTTTCGTGGCGCCACCGGTGCGCTGGCAGGCATGGAGCGTGCCACGGCCGATGCCATGGGCATGCTGGCCACGGTGATGAACGCGCTGGCACTGAAGGATGCCCTGATGATGGCTGGCATCCCCGCCCACGTGCAGACTGCTGTGACCATCGCCCACGTCGGCGAGGCCTTCGAGCGGGATGCCGCCATCCGGCACTTGGAGGCCGGGCGTGTGGTGATCTTTGGCGGCGGCACGGGCAACCCGTTCTTCACCACCGACACGGCCGCAGCCTTGCGCGCGGCTGAGATCGGCGCGGAATTGATGCTCAAGGCGACCAAGGTGGACGGTGTCTATACAGCCGACCCGAAGAAGGACCCCAGCGCCACGCGCTACACGGAGCTCAGCTTCGACGAGGCGATCGCCCGCAATCTGGGAGTGCTGGACACCGCCGCCTTCGCCCTGTGCCGCGAGCAGAAACTGCCGTTGCAGGTGTTTTCCATCTTCAAACCGGGTGCACTCAAACGCGTCGTCACGGGTGAACCCGAGGGTACCCGCGTGTTTCCCTAAATGGTCGAGAAGACGCATGACTGGTATGACTGGTGACCGAACAGGACAGTCCCCGGGCGACAACGAGCCCCGGTATGCGACGACTGTGGCTGGCATCTGCTCAGAAAGCCCTTTCGGCCCAGCGAGCGGGCTTGAGCGCCGCGCGTCGAAGCCGAGCACCCGCGCAGCCAGTTATGCAGAGCTTCCCTAACCGTCTCGCCGCACAGGATATAGGCGCACTGCGGTTTGAGCGTACGCAAATCCATGTCTATGGGGGTAGGCCATGATCAACGACATCAAGCATTCAGCCGAAGAAAAGATGAAGAAATCGATCGAGGCGCTGAAGGTGGAGTTTTCCAAGGTGCGCACGGGCCGGGCCCATGCCGGCATCCTCGATCACGTCAAAGTCGAGTATTACGGCAGTCTGATGCCGATAAGCCAGGTCGCCAATGTCTCGGTGCTCGATCCTCACACCCTCGGGGTGACGCCCTGGGAGAAGAAGATGGCACCGGTCATCGAAAAGGCAATCCGCGACTCTGACCTGGGGCTCAATCCTGCTACGGTCGGTGAGCTGGTGCGTGTCCCCATCCCAGCGATGACCGAGGAGCGGCGCCGCGAACTGGTCAAGGTGGTGCGCGGTGAGGCCGAGAGTGCCAAGGTTGCTGTCCGCAACATCCGTCGTGACGCCATCGCCCACCTGAAGGAATTGCTCAAGAATCACGAAATCGGCGAGGATGAGGAACGACGCGCCCAAGACGAGATTCAGAAGATGACCGACCGACACATCGCCGAGATCGACAAGCTGCTGGCGGAGAAGGAAAAAGACCTAATGTCGGTCTGACCCCTTCGTACCCCTCGCATGACTTCCCCAGGGCTGCCGACCAGCAGCACCCTCGAAATTCCGGCGGTCTCCGACGTCCCGCGGCACATCGCCGTGATCATGGACGGCAATGGCCGCTGGGCGAAACAGCGGATGCTACCCCGGGTGGCGGGACATAGCCGGGGAGTAGCCCGTGTTCGCGAAATCGTCGAAGCCTGCGTGCATGCAGGCATCGAACACCTGACCCTGTTCGCCTTCAGCTCGGAGAACTGGCGGCGCCCCGCCGACGAGGTGAGTAAGCTGATGGAGCTGTTCATGCAGGCCTTGGAGCGTGAGGTGGACCGTCTCCACCACAATGGCATCCGCCTGCGCATCATCGGCGACAAGTCCCGTTTTAGCGCCCGCCTGCAACATCTCATCCGAGAGGCGGAGACACTGACCGCCGGCAACAGGCGGCTTGCGCTGACGGTGGCGGCCAACTACGGCGGCCGCTGGGACATTCTGCAGGCATTCAATGCCTGGCTGCGCGACCACCCGGGTAGCCGCGAGATCACCGAGCAGGGCCTGACCGCCTATCTATCCATGGCGGATGCGCCGGAGCCCGATCTATTCATTCGTACCGGGGGCGAGCAGCGCATCAGCAATTTCCTGCTTTGGCAACTGGCCTACACGGAGCTGTATTTCACCCCGACACTGTGGCCGGATTTCGATACCGATGAATTCAACCGTGCCATGGCCTGGTATCGGCAACGCGAGCGGCGCTTTGGACGCACCAGCGAGCAAATCCAAGCCGGCTGAAGGGCTGCGCCGGCGGCTCATCACCGGGGCGGTCCTCATCGCCGGCCTGCTCCTCGCGCTGACCCTCGCCCCCGGCCCTGTCTGGTCTCTGCTCGTGCTGGCGATCGCCACGGCGGGTGCGTGGGAATGGGCCGGGTTGATGCGCCTTAAGCACTCGTCCCGCCAGCTCTATACGGGGGTCACTGCCCTTCTGATCGCCTTAGCCGTTGCATTCGGCTGGCAGGACAGCCCATGGATCTATGTGCCAGCCTTATCCTTCTGGCTGCTCGTGGCGCCGCTATGGTTGGCGGGCCACTGGCACCTGCGTGCCACCTTGGCAAGGGCCGCCCTTGGGTGGCTGTTGCTCATTCCCGCACCCCTGGCCATGATCCAGCTACGGGCGCTTGGGGCGACGACCCTGCTTACAGTGATCGGGGTCGTGGTCATCGCCGACAGTATCGCCTTTTTCGCTGGCCGCCGCTTCGGCCGCCACAAGCTCGCCCCGCGCATCAGTCCAGGCAAGACCTGGGAGGGGTTCATCGGTGCCTGGTTAGGGGTGGGCTTGTACGCCCTGTTCATTCATCGCGTGCAGGGGCTACCTAGCGCTGGTCTGGTCGAGACGCTGGCCATCATCTGGGGGTTCTTCGTTTTGTCGGTGGCCGGTGACCTGTTTGAGAGCTGGATGAAGCGTGAGGCTGGCGTGAAGGATAGCGGTCGGCTGTTACCCGGTCATGGCGGGGTCCTTGACCGCATCGACAGCTTGCTGGCCGTGCTTCCCGCTGCGGCGCTCTACTGGATGTGGTTCGGCTGATACCGAACTGAACTGTAATGACACCGTCGAGCGTAAGACCCACTGTATGATTCCACCGGACCCATCCGTACCGATGTCCTGGCCTTGTCACCCCAGACCACGATGATCCGACGCAAGCTGACCATACTCGGCGCCACCGGCACCATCGGCATCAACACGCTCGACGTGGTGGCGATGTATCCTGACCGCTTTCGCGTCGTCGCCCTGACCGGGCAGAATCAGGTCGAGCGCCTAGCCACCCAGTGTCGGCAGTTCAAACCACGCTACGCAGTCGTCACCGACCCGGCCCGAGCCCGTGAGCTGCGTCAATTGCTGGCCGACACCGAGACCGAGGTCCTCTGCGGCGAGCGGGCTTTGGAGGAGGTGGCCAGCCTGCCCGAGGTCGACACAGTGATGGCGGCGATCGTCGGTGCGGCCGGGTTGCGTCCCGCCCTGGCCGCGGCGCGTGCTGGAAAACGCATTCTGTTGGCCAACAAGGAGACCCTGGTCATGGCCGGCCGCTTCTTCATGCAGACGGTGCGGCGCGGGGGGGCGACGCTATTGCCGATCGACAGCGAGCACAACGCCGTCTTCCAGTGCCTGCCCGAACCTTTTAGCGGCGATCTCGCTACGCACGGCGTGCGGCGCATCTTGCTCACCGCCTCCGGTGGACCCTTTCGCACCCGCCCGCTAGAGACCCTGGCGGCGGTTACGCCCGAGGAGGCGGTGGCGCACCCCAACTGGGTCATGGGCCGCAAGATCTCGGTCGACTCGGCCACCATGATGAACAAGGGGTTGGAGGTGATCGAGGCGCACTGGCTGTTCAACGCTCGCGCGGACCAAATCGAGGTCGTCATCCACCCCGAGAGCATCGTGCACTCCATGGTCGAGTATCTGGACGGCTCAGTCCTCGCCCAATTGTCCAATCCAGACATGCGCACCCCCATCGCGCACGCGCTAGCCTATCCCGATCGCATCGAGGCGGGCGTGCCATGGCTCGACCTGCCGCGCATGAGGCAGCTCAGTTTCGAGACACCGGACACCCGCCGCTTCCCCTGTCTCGCCTTGGCCTACCGGGCCCTCGAGATCGGCGGCGGCGCGCCCACCGTGCTCAACGCCGCGAATGAGGTGGCGGTACAGGCCTTCCTCGAACGCCGCATCCCCTACCCGGCCATCGCCCAAACCTTGGAGCGTTGTCTGGTTCGCCTCGGTGATCGCACGGCCGAGGAACTCGACGCGCTCGTGGCCCTCGATCAGGAATCCCGGGCCCTCGCCGAGGCCCTGATCGCCCAGTACGCATGACCACCCTGCTGGCCTTCGTCTTCACCCTGGCCTTGCTCATCGTCGTGCATGAGTACGGCCATTACGCCGTGGCCCGCTTGTGTGGGGTGAAGGTATTGCGTTTTTCGGTCGGTTTTGGCCGCGTTTTGCTGAGCCATCGCGACGCGAGTGGCACCGAGTGGTCCCTGTCCGCCTTCCCTCTGGGCGGCTATGTGAAGATGCTGGACGAACGCGAGGGCGAGGTGGCACCGCAAGATCGACCTCATGCCTTCAACCGGCAGAGCGTGTGGTGTCGTATCGCCATCGTCGCTGCCGGGCCAGCCGCCAATCTGCTCCTGGCCGTACTGCTCTACTGGGGCCTTTACGCCACGGGGGTGCCAGCCTTGAAACCCCTCCTGGGCGAACCCTTGGCCGGCTCACCGGCGGCGCTCGCCGGCGTCCGCGATGGGGAGCTGGTCACACGCATCAATGGGGTGCCAGTGGAGAGCTGGCAGGATTTCCACCTACAAATCCTGCGCCATGGCCTGACTTCTGCGCAAATCGAACTGGAAACCCGCGATGCCCATGGACACCTCGCTTACCGCCGTCTCGATCTAGGCACAGTCGATCGTGCCGCCTTCGAGACCGATCCATTCAGGCAGCTCGGGCTGCAGCGCTACACACCCCCCGTGCCCCCCATCATCGGTCAACTGCAGCCGGGGGGGGTGGCAGAGCGCGCTGGGCTCAAGATCGGGGATCGGATCGTCGCGGTCGACGGCCACCCGACCACCCGCTGGGACCAGGTGGTGGAGACGATCCGCGCGCGGCCGGGGATCGTCACCGAACTGGAAGTCACCCGTGCAGAACAGACCTTGAAGATCACACTGACCCCAGAACGCGTGAACCAGGGCGGGCAGAGCATCGGCCGCATCGGCGCCGGCCCCCAAATCGCTCCGGAATTATTCGAGGCCTTGCAGACCGAGGTGCGCTATGAACTGCTACCCGCCTTGTGGCGCGCGCTCGAGAAGACCTGGGAACTCGCGGTCTTCAGCCTGGAGATGCTAGGGCGCATGGTCATCGGCCAAGTGTCGCTACAGAACCTCTCCGGCCCCATCACCATCGCCGACTACGCTGGGCAGTCGGCCAGTGCCGGCCTAGTGCCCTTCCTCAGTTTCTTGGCCCTGATCAGCATCAGCCTGGGCGTGCTCAACCTGTTGCCGGTGCCCATCCTGGATGGAGGGCATTTACTGTATTATTTCGCTGAGATCGCCACCGGCCGGCCGGTCTCCGAGCGCATCCAGGCGATCGGACAACGTGTGGGCATCGTCCTAGTTGGCTTCCTGATGTTTTTCGCGCTCTACAACGACCTGATCAGGCTCCTCTCCCGTTGATCCGATGAAAACAAGGACGCTCCCGCTCGTCATAGCCTTTCTCTGCACCTCTGCCCACGCCTTTGAGCCTTTTCAGGTCAAGGACATCCGCGTCGAGGGCATCCAGCGCACCGAGGCAGGCACCGTTTTCAGCTATCTGCCCGTCAAGGTCGGGGACACACTCGATCCAGAGCGCGCGGCAGCGGCGATTCGTGCCCTGTATGCCACGGGTTTCTTCAAGGACGTGCGGCTGGAGGTACAAGACGACGTGCTGATCGTCTTCGTCGAGGAGCGTCCCGCCATCGCCCAGATCACGTTCACGGGGATGAAAGAGTTCGCCAAGGACGACATCCTCAAAAGCCTCAAGGACCTGGGTCTGGCCGAGGGGCGCATCCTGGATCAGTCGCTACTCGACCGCGCCGAACAGGAATTGAAACGGCAGTACTTCAATCGTGGCATGTACGCCGCCCAAGTAAAGGCCCGCCTGTCGCCCCTCGAGCGCAACCGTACTGCCATCACCTTCGAGGTCAACGAGGGGGAAGTGGCGAAGATCCGCGGCATCAACATCGTCGGCGCCAAGGCCTTCAGCGAGAAAGAGCTGCTCAAGCTGTTCACCCTGACGACACCGGGCTGGCTGACCTGGTTCACCAAGAACGATCAATATTCGCGGCAAAAGCTTGCAGCAGACCTGGAGACCCTGCGCTCGCACTATCTCAACCGGGGATTCCTCGAATTCACCATCGAGTCCACTCAGGTCGCGATCACTCCCGACAAGCGCGACATCTATATCACGATCAACATCAACGAGGGCGAGCGCTACAAGGTCTCTGAGGTCAAATTCGCCGGCAACCTGGTGATCCCGGAGCCCGAGCTCGCCAAGATGATGAGCCTCAAGGCGAGCGACTTCTTCTCGCGTGAACAGCTCAACGAGTCCATCAATCGCATCGGCGACCGGCTGGGCAACGACGGCTTTGCCTTCGCCAACGTCAACGCCGTTCCCGAGCTCGACAAAGACAAGCGGGAGGTGGGGCTTACCCTGCTGATGGACCCAGGGCGCAAGGTCTATGTACGTCGCATCAACATCAGTGGCAACACCCGCACGCGCGACGAAGTGATCCGCCGTGAGATGCGCCAGCTCGAGGGCGGGCTCTACGCCGCCGACAAGATCAAGCGATCGAAGGAACGGGTGGAGCGCCTGGGTTATTTCAGCGAGATCAACCTAGAGACGCCGATCGTGCCCGAGGCGACCGATCAGGTCGACCTCAATCTCTCGGTGACCGAACGACCCACCGGCAACCTCATGCTGGGAGCCGGTTTCTCCAGCGCGGAAGGTCTGGTGCTGTCGGGTTCCGTTTCGCAGAACAACCTGTTCGGCACGGGCAATCGCCTCGCCGTGCAGATCAACAGCGGCAGCGTCAACACCGTCTATTCTCTGTCCTTCACCAACCCCTACTACACCCCCGATGGGGTCAGCCTGGGTTACGATCTCTACCGGCGCGACGTCGACACTGACCGCCTGAGAGCCGTGTCGACTTATAGCACCTCCACCCTCGGCGCCGGTCTGCGCCTGGGCCTGCCGCTGACCGAATACGATACGCTGCAGCTGGGTGCGGCCCTGGAGCGCTACGAGCTGACACTCAAACCCGAAAGCCCACAGCAGTACAAGGACTTCGCCAGTCGGTTCGGCGGTACGGTCAATGGAGTGACGACCGACTCCTTGCGACTGGACGTCGGCTGGGCGCGCGACAGCCGGGACAGCATCCTGTTCCCGACCAAGGGGACGTTACAGCGCGTTTACGGCGAGGTCGGCACTCCCGTGGGTGATCTCAAGTACTACAAGCTGTCCTACCAGCA